>CAIMDR010000508.1 GCA_903839795.1 uncultured Methylococcaceae bacterium
GTGCTTGGGCCATGTTGTTCCCCTAGTCAGTTTTTTTAATAAAAGTGTAAGATATATTCTTACCTGTAATAAAGCAAACCTATTTTTTACGAACTTCGTACAGCTCATTAGTTCGTCTACCGGCGGGTGTCAAATGAACTGAGCGAGCTGATTTGTATAACTCGATGAACGGATCGTTTCATCTTGTCGCATCGGCAAAAATCGCCTCAAAAATGGACTGTCAGCTTTCTGTGGTTATGCATACAGTCAAAAATCGAGGTTTTATGTAGCGTTACGGGTCGATACCGAACGATGAACAAAAAACCAGCTATGCTAACTTTTTTATCAAAAGTTGGCGGGCAACTGACGGCCATGAGCGGTCGGACGCGACTGGCCGCTTATGGCCGATGAATATGGCAGAATGAAGGTGGGCAATGTGCTCAATTTAAATGGTGTTATCGTATCGTTTACTGTTTTGGCGTTTTGACACCCTTTAAAGCCATTAAAATGAAGGGACACTGTTTTGAGCAATAGACATTTTATCCAATGTATCCGAGACGGTATTTTTTCATCATTTTGAGTATAACAAATTTCTAGAGCTACAATCTAGCATAGAGTGATGCATTTGCATCAATTAATATCAATATATTGACTTTACATCAAATTAAGTTTATATATTGTCGCTATATTATTTTGTATGCATCTGTTATGTGAGGTATAAATCATGAACGCTCAACTCCAATCTAGAGCCAAGCCACAAGAAGCTCAAGTTTTAGCAACAGCCTTTCTCAATGCCGGTAAAGAATTAGGACTGAGTCAATCCGTGCTTGAGGTGGTAATTGATAGAGATCGTAGCTCTATCAGGCGGGGTGGAATTAACCCTGATACCAAATCTGGCGAATTAGCGTTGATGCTAATTCGGGTATATCGGTCACTTTTTGTGCTTATGGGCGGTGAAAGTGTGCAGATTAAGCACTGGATGCAAACTCCAAATATTCATACTGGCGGGGTTCCGGCAGACCAGGTACGTGGCATTGAAACTTTGGTAAAAATAGTTAGATATCTGGACGCTATGCGTGGCAAGGTATGAGTTCTGACATCTGGAACGCCTGCGGCTGTAGCATTGTTTTTGAGAATCTTAATGGGATACTGTTTCGATCAGTGTTAGTGGAAAGTTACGTGGCGTTAGCCACTGATCGTTTGATTACAAATTTAGATGAGTACTCAGTTCTAGAAGAACTTCTGGAAAAAAGCAAGCCATTACTCCCAGATGACACAAGTTTTCTCCATAACTTGTTGGGGACACCTTTTCGCTATCCTCCTCTTCTCCATGGTTCCCGTTTTGGCCAATGTCACGAGGCCAGTCTTTTCTATGGTTCTTTAAGTATTGAAACCGTCCTTTTTGAATCTGCTTATTATAGGTTCTTATTCTGGCAAGGAATGACAGTACCCCCAATGGATCCAATCCACGCTGACCACACCCTGTTTAGTGCTGATTATTCCTGTACTCGTGGTATCAAATTACATCAGCCGCCTTTTAATGCTTGGCAAGCAGATCTAACCAATCGTTGTAGTTACACCGTCTCCCAGGCGCTTGGAAGTGCTATGAGGAGCGCAGGAGTGGAAGCGTTCGAATTTACATCCGCCCGAGACATAAACAACGGGGTAAACGTGGCTTTATTTACTCCTTCAGCATTTGTCAATTTTAGCCCAAGCATTTCTCAAAGCTGGATTTCAGAGACTACTGCCGGGAGAGTGGTTTTCTATTGTCGTGATGATGGATCTAGACATGAATTTGATCTGGCGACGTTTTTGGTAGATAGCATATTACCAATGCCAGCAGTGTAACTTATTAAACTTTTCTGTTTTTTAGCATACACAGGAAAGCTGTGTATGGCGATTAGATAAAATGGTACGGACTGTCAATGTTTTGACCGCCTGCTTATTGCCGTTTGCAGCACCTCACGAATGTCCGGTTTAAGGAAGCGTAAAATCATAACCGACCGACTGCTGTGGGTCGTTATGCTGGCGGGTCAGTCGCGTAGGGTTAGCGAAAGCGTAACACGATAAATCGACGTATCTGTTTCGAGTTACGGCTAGCGCCTAACCCGACAGAGATTATTAGCATTTTTTGTGATAAAAAAGTGTCAGCTACTTTTGAGCTTCTATGAAGAATGCCAAATTAAGCCCTAAAATTCGTTAAAAACCAAATCGATAATCAACCGGATTAACGCTGTTTACGTTTGCGCCAGATGATAAAGCCTGTGGCCGTTAACAATAACGGCAGGATAATTAAAAAACCAAAACCGATGACTGCAACGGCTGTTTGGGTTAATTGCAGTGTCTTGTCGGTCGCGGTTTTTGCCGGAATGTCGATAAAGTGGTCTTCATGAATAAGCCACAAAACCAGCCTTAGCCCCATATCCAGATTGCCGACATTGCCCAGGTAGGCATTGGCTAAAAAATCGCCATCGCCGACAACAATAATGCGTTGTTGAATGGGTTGATTGATCGTTCGGGTTAACGCGTAGGCAAAAACAAGCGGCCCCTGTTTTTCCTGTCCATTGGCATCAAAGCGTATTTTTCCTTCGATGGCTCCGGTTTCTGTCCATGATTGTTCGGTACTGCTGAGTAAAGGTGTGGTCGTAAAATCGGTTTTGAAGTCAATTTCAAGCGCGGCAACAACCGGATAAAGGGTGAGGGTCTTAAAACCGTTGGTAACAGGGTGTTGGGTATAGTCGCTGGTGAGTATAAAACTGGGGTCGTTAACGCCATAAAGCGTGGAACTGCTGTCAACAATAACGCCATTAAGCTGCTTGATACCTAATTGTTTTTGCAAAGCGGTCAGTTGTTTGTTGTCCGGGTCGGTTAACACCAATAGATTGCCGCCGCGTTGAATATAGCGTTGTATTATCGTCATTTCACTGGCCAGTAACGGCACTTTGGGCGCAGCAATAACCAGCAAGGCAGCGTTGTCGGGAATGGCGGGCAGTGTGGCCAAATTGAGGGTTTGGGTATTAATTTTTCGGCGGGCTAATTCCTTCCCAAATTCCCCTAAATCAAAATTGGCTATACCGTCTGGCGAGCGTTCACCGTGACCGGTTAAAAACGAGACCCAACGCTCATTGGCATTGGCCAGTTGCAGCAGCGCATTGGTCAAGGAAGATTCATCAAGAAAGGTCAGTTTTTCTGTGCGCCCCTGATAGTCAACAAGAATAATGCCTTCCGGGCCGATATTTAAGTCACGGGCTTTTTCAGGCTCAAAATCAGGGTCTATAAAGTTAAGCACCACATCTGCTTTAATCCGGCTATAGCGATCCACTAACTGGGCAATTTGGGTTCTTAGCGGTTGGCCTTTTTTAACATAAGCCGTGATTGTGATTTTATCAGGAAGTGACACCAGTAGTTTTTGCGATGCTTGCGACAAGGTATTGCCGGCATTGTTGGTTATGTCTGTTTGCACGCTATAGCGGTTACTTAACCAAGCCAGAGAGCCCAGTAAACACAATAACAGTGCAGTAATGAGGGCGTTTTTTACGCGCAGTTGTTGGTGAATGCGGGGCGTTATTTTCATTTTTGTAAGCGGTCGTTGGCAAGGTAGCGGATAGTTAGGCTATCAATTTAAGGGCTCTATGTGAATCATATAGGTAAATAATAAAAAATACCGATAGTTACAGGTCTTATTATTAGCTGAAAACGCCCAAGCCGTCATCCCGGCATGGA
>CAIMDR010000509.1 GCA_903839795.1 uncultured Methylococcaceae bacterium
AGGATCATCCTGATTTTTTACCTGAATCAGGGTTTGTTTTGCATGACATACCGGCGAACACTGACACAATTTTAGAAGCGCGTACTCGCAATAATTTAGTGCTGGAATTTGCAGTAGAGCCACCGGAAGCCGCCGAGAAGCATCAGATTCACGCTGGCACCTTGGCCGGTTTGTTATTACATCTGCAAACCTTGGTCAAACATGCCTATAGTACCGCGCTTAGGGATATGCCAGTTGGCAGTCGTCGAAACTATGATGCTATCGATGCTTGTTTGTTTAACGTAGTAATACCGGCTGCCTCCGGATCATTTCGAGTTGTTCTTGAAGCGGCTTCTGCACCCGATGTATTTGGAGTCAGCACACTATCTCTTGCCCTGGAGCGAATTGATTGTTTTTTTGAGCATGTCAATGAGCCTAAGCAGACGGTGGAGATAGTAAAAGCCCATAAAGGACATTTGGCAGGTGCTTACCTCCGCTTGTTACGTTTTCTCGTTGATAATAATACCTATCTTAGCTATTCATGGGCTGAGCCAAGGTTTCAAAATCCTAAGCACTATTCAGTCACTAAAACTCAAGCTGTTTCATTAGTTGAATATTTATCAGGCGTTTCTAACATTGGTGCTGAGACGGTGATATTACAGGGCATATTGGATAAAGCGGATAGGGGTAACGGCACATGGCGAATTATTACTGAAGAAACGGGCGTTTCTGGAAAAATCAAACAGGATGGCCCAAGCTTGGCAGGTTTGAAAATTGGGAATCGTTATAGTTTTACCTGTCTTGAAGAAATTGAAGAAACACAGGGGGGGCGAGAACAAAGATCGCTTTTCTTGATGGAACATGAACCCATTTAAATTAAACCTATCGACAGTTCGTTTAAACTTATTTTTAATTCTTTATACTCGTTGCTCTAAAGCGTGACGGGGTTTGCAACCCCGTTACTCCTATTTTGGTTATTGAAGCCTTCAAACGTTTCGATCGAGATTACAAACCCCGACCGACATTGGATAGTTGCATCTCTAATTCGGTGTATGGTGCTTCGCCTATACACCTTACGCGCTTATCTTCCAACCCGCAGAAATCCGCAGGATTCATGCAATAGTGGCTTGAATTTAGGCGAAGGTATTGTTTATCTGTTATAATTTCACAACTAATACCCCTTATACTCTTGATACTTGAGTCGATACGATAACGTAAAGAAGATGAGGATAATTTTCCATCATCTAACGTAAGTATATCTATTTAGGAGGACGTTATGACAACCGTACCTATTCCATACTCTCTTGAAGAATTTTCAAAAAGATTAAAAAAAATTGACGGTACCTTAGGGCGAGAAATCAAAAATTATCTTCCTTATTGGTGGGAAAATGAATTAAGTGATTCTCCAGGAGCAATACAGCAAGTCTTGATCAGTTTTGCCAGATTTGCGAGTCTTGATATTAAAAGCGTTTTAAACACTCATGAACCATTGCGCTTTAAAGAAAGTAATTGCTTTTATAAACATGCTAACAACAAAGAGCAGTCTGATTTAGCAGCCGCCACAGCTCTTGTTCAATCTTTAGCTAACACTGTAGCTCGCATTACTGTTAACAAATTCTCATTTTTTCAAGATGCACAATCTATAAGAGATGATTTTTTAAACGAAGGTAAGCCTTGGGTAGATTTCAAATCCTTAGTTAGTTATTGTTGGAAGCATGGCGTACCCGTATTGTATTTGCCAGAATTGCCGGTTTCAAAAAAAATGGATGCTGTTGTTGTTGATGTTAATGGCAGGCCTGTTATTAGCTTAACAAAAAAACATAAACATGAAAGTGAGTTGCTGTTTTTACTTGCACACGAAATGGGGCACATTTTTCATCGTCATTTAGAACAAGGACAAACACTTATTGATAAAGGCGTTAATAAGCCAAATGAACATGATGAGCAAGAAAAACAAGCGAACGCCTTTGCGATTAAGTTATTAACAGGCATTGAAAATACACATTATCATTCAAATGGAAAGCCATTAACTGGTAACGAACTTTCTAAAGCAGCCAAAGAAAAAAGCATAAAAAACAAGGTTGACCCTGGGCATATTGCGTTAAATTGGGGGCATACAACCGGATGCTGGGGAAGCACCCAAGCCGCATTAAAAATTCTCTATCCATCACCAGACTGGGAAGACTATATCAAAGACCTGTTATGTGAAAATATTGATGACGATGAAGCCAATGAGGATCAGCTTAGTTATCTTTATAAGTTAATGCAAGTTGGGGACTAAAATTGGCATTACTGCTTGATAACGATGTTGTTTATAAATTAGCTCAATTAGACTTGTTACAAGAAGCAAAAATCTTGCTTCTTAATGAATTCGGGGAATTAAAAATTCTGGACACTTTAAAATTTAAGCTGTGTCCACAGCATCCTTCAAAAAGAATAAAAGCAGAAAAAAAGTATGGTGCTGATGTCCTAAGTAGAATTGAATGCTTCATTGACGATGATATTAGCGAAATTAGCTGTATAGTCGAAGATGAAGCCTTAATAAATGCTCTCGCGATAAACCCGGATGGACTTGATGCAGGTGAAATGCAATTACTACAAGCTCTTTTTGATAGTGAAAATGAACTTCTTTTTACAGGCGACAAACGATTTTTAAGTGCTCTTGCTAATGTTGGCTCATTAGATGAGAAGTTGGAGCGAGTCAGCGGAAGATTTATCTGTTTTGAGCAAATTATCTATTTTTTAATAGTTAATTTAGGATTTGAACAAGTTAAGGCGAAATTTATTCAAGCGTTACAAGCACAAATAAAAGTCGATGCCAGTTTAAAATTCTGTTTTGAAGGGCAGTGTCATGCTATTGAAGAGAATGTTATTAAAAACCTTCGTACTCATATAGATTACCTTCGCAAAGAAAGTAGTAAATTATTAGCTGATAGCGAAAAATGGTTACCGCCTTATTCAGATATAGATTTAGCCAGGTAGGTCGGGCACATCTTTTCGTACCCGATATTTTCGTGTTGGAAAGCACGAATGGCATTGGGGAAATCTCTTGATATTTTGATTTTCACCGCTGAGTGTTGGGCAACAAAAAGATGCTGCCCAACCTTATATCTTGGGTCGGCGATAAGGAAAATATAGCGAAGGTATTTGCCAATGCGAGCAAGAGCGGCATTATTTGCCAACCTTCCGCGCTCGGGACAGAACTGTTCTTGTGGGCATTTGGTCATTCTGATAAACAGCTCGATTACATTTTTAACCCAGAATTCTCACCGACCATTGATAATTTTCCTATATTCATTAATCGAGCCTGCGCTACAAGAATATAATTAGTCCATTCAGCAAAAACATTGGTATTAATTTCTTTTTCTTCATTATTTTTCCGAATAGTTTTTCAAATAGTAACGACCGGGTAGGTTTTAACTGTTCCGGCGTTTGGTGAGCCGGGTAGGTCGGGCAAATTTTTTCGTGCCCCATACGCATCAACTTAAGGAATATTGATACCCATTAATCAGTTGGTCAGCGGTATTGGGCTTCTTTTTGCGCCTATTTAAAGAGCAGCCAATCTCAAACCGTTTTGCC
>CAIMDR010000510.1 GCA_903839795.1 uncultured Methylococcaceae bacterium
CAAGGAGCCCCGATTCAATCCAGCGTTGTGTCAGTTCTTCACGCGCAATCAAAGCTCGGCCATTGCCTTGAGTCTCCAGAATCTGCCATCCAGTACCGTCAAAGATAACGATCGTTGATTTCGCCCCATCCGGCAGCTTGTATCCAACGGGTAGCCAAGCATCAATTACCATGCATCAATTCCGGATGATGTTTGCGGCTGCCATCATTTCATCATCATTGGCAGAACTAATCCGAACAGAATCAAGATTACGTACAACAGTACGCAGTTTGTCGATGTCATTTGCTTTGAGTGCTTCCCTGCCCATAGCTGCTAACTGAGCGTGCTCATGCGCATCAGGAAATAAATAAGAATCTTCAGCAAGCCACTTAAATCGGTCGATCACAAACCAGTCCTGACGCCAAAGGATCATAAAGTTTTTGCCACGAAGCTCATCAATATGTGACTCAAAATCACCGCTGTTGTTGCCGATTGCACGCTGGGCTGTTTTGGAGAGATTATCAAAAGCACTTGCTTCTGTGGGACGAGCATATTCCCGAATATGTTCATTGAAGTAATCAGTCGTTCTATCCAGCTCCAACTGGCGAATTTCTTTTAAATTTCCCTTACGTGCCAGTGCCAGAAGCCGCTTTGCTTCTTGAACGTTGTCCATCGCTTGCTTGGTGGTTTCCGGATCGCTCTCGCCTGACCTTAGAGATTCCGCCTGCTCCAGCTTTTCTCGAGCCTGATCAAGACGCGGATCATCAATTTTTGACGCCATTTCATTCAAGCGTTGCATCGCATTTTCCGACTGCTCTTCGACAAGTTTTGTCGCATTGGTATAATTAATCAGACCTTCTCGCTTTGAGTAAAAATTACGCCCGGATGGGAAAGAGCCGCCAATTGAGGGAACTGACACTTCTATGAAGATGTTTCCTGAATCATGCACTTCGTACTCACATACTAATTCAGCACCAGCACAAATCACTCCATCATCAAAGTCAGCACCCTTAATCTCAAACAGTCCGACGAAGCGGTTGTCGTTCACCGGCTCAGTGACTTCTCCTTCCCATAGCTTGAATTTAATTGAACCCGCACTACCCGGTTTTAGTGATTCCTCTGCCTTAAAAATAATTTTTCCCTTCTTAGGCAATTGGTCTCCTTCACGCACGAGGTAAACAGGCACAAACCGTCCGCCAATCTTATCACGCGCCTCAACACTAATGGAGTGCGATGCTGGGATGGCGTCTATACTGGCTGCCGTGCGGGCAATCACGATTTTGTCTTCGCCTAATTTAATAGGACCACCATTGGCATCAAACACGAACACCTTGAACGTATTCTCACCCGGTTTGGTCAACATGAGTTCCACAGTAGCGCCGTCCTTCAGCATTACCCGACCCGACGACGAACCGTTGTCCAGACTATCAACTTGAAACTCGACACCCAGTGTGATCTCACCGCCAACCTTAGCGATAATTTTTGCTTTCGAGTCAGGTGTTCTGGCTGTGTAATTGAACGATATAGCCAGCAAACTACCTGAGTTAATTGTGCCACGAGAATTTTTTCTCCCACGGCTTTGTGATGCCCAATCAATAGACTCGGCAAAAACGGCAGCGCCTTCGGCAACTGCAGTCATCGGATTTACTTCAGGAGAGCCATCTGGTTTTTTGCCAGCAGGAATTCCCATTTCAAAGCATACCCGATCACGTAGTGGGGGGTATTGCGTTGGGCCTCCGACAAAAACAATGCGCTCAACATCTTGGGGACTCATACTTGCTTTTTCGAGAGTATCCCTCGCGGACTGGATTGCTTCGTCTACTTTCCCGGCAATCAGTTCATCAAGACGTTTTCTTGCAAAGGGTATATCAATATAGACTTCGGCACCGGACTCGTCGGAAATGCCGAGGTCAGACTCGGGTAGACTAATAACAGTTTCCTCCTTGGCTGATAGTTCGATTTTTGCCTTCTCCACAGCCCACAAGCCCATTCTTAGTAAAGACTTATACTTAGGATTGGCACTGAGGTCTTCAGGGAAGTCAAAGTTTGCTAACAACCAAGGCTTCACAACATTATCAAGAATGGATCGATCAAAATCAGTGCCGCCACACATCGCCACCCCGCCGTGAGCCAGAAGGCTTACACGGCCACTAATACTTTCTGCAATGGCAATATCAAGGGTGCCTCCACCCAAGTCGAAAACAAGAAAAACACCATCACTTTTTCTTTGTTTCATGACACTCATCACTGCGGCGACTGGCTCCTGCATCAAGGCAACTTTACCTAAGCCCGCCATTTCTGCGGCAGCTAAAGTGGCATCCTTTTGCATCTGGTTAAAGGCGGCTGGAACAGTAATCACCGTCCCTGTTTCGCCATTGTTTCTTATTTCCTCAGGAAGATATCCAAAGCACAATTTGATAATTTCGGCTGAACATTCTTCTGGTGTCATAATCATGTTGACAGCCGCAAGCTTTATGGGTGTACTTGTTCCCATCATTCGCTTGAACTTCGTAGCTGCGTTATCGGGATTCTTAGCGGCACTGTCGTATGCACGCTTACCCAAATACTTATTACCCCGTTTATCAAAAAAGATAGCCGATGGTGTTACATCATGTTGATCTGGACTTTTATATAAATGAACAGACTCACCGTCATAGGAGCAAATTGCGCTATTGGTTGTGCCGAGATCAATTCCTACGTATTTCATGCGTGTACCTTCCGAAGCATTACCGTGCCCTGCTTTTTGAGTCCTTCAACACCCATAATAATGGGTTCAACCATTTGATCCACGAAAAGGACATCATCCGGCTCAAAATCGCCGATGTTCAATGCTGAGGCAGCCATGCCGATATCGAAAGGGTGTCCCTCGACATTCACGAGCTTCAGACTAGATGCATCAAGACTTTCCTCTACTTTCTTTTGAAAATAGCGTAATTGATTCACATAGCGCCCCGCTTCTCCAGCGTCAAGTTTATCAACTACTCGGGCAAATAGCCTACAAAAACGCCAACTCTCGACAGCAATATCTATTAAGGATTGTTCCAGTTGATCAGTGTGTTTGCTTTCGTCTGTTGTCATCGACCTATCCTAAATTGTTAGCTCATGGGTAAAAGTTCGAGTCGTTAGTGTTTATCTAACCAACGGCTATACAATCATCACTGTCTATGCAGTTTTTCCTGCAACCATACTTTAATAAGTGATTGGTAGGGTAAATGTAACGTGCAATGACCGATCTTCGTTAGTCTTACCCAACGCGTGATAACTGCCTTCGCCTTGACTGTGTGTAGTATCGTCAATTACAAGGAGTGGTTCATTAGAGAAGACCTGCTCTGCTTCAGCCATTGAAACAGCATGCTTGTCGTTCCTAAGCGCATTTCCTTTATCCCAATCGAAGGCTGTAATTTTAGCAAAATCAATCATAGGCGTATGCTATGAAAGTATACAATGAAACGCAAGTTAATCTATCTTCAACTTGCTATAAAAGAAAAACTATTACCTGTGGGATTACTAAAATCGACTGAAGGTTATTAGTGAGACTGCTGCCGCTTAGAAATCTGGGGTCAATGACTGCAATAGGTCGTGAGCTGGCGATCAGACCCAACTAAAAATCAACATATTCTCGGTGGGGCTTGCACTCATTCACAGATTAAGTGCGTTATAGTCTGCAAATGAGTGGTAATTGTTACAAAAGTTTTTTATGTATTTCTATGACCACTTACAATTCAAATTCAGCCGGATTAATTGCTAATTCTTTGGCTATTTTGATGGCTATCTTTTTTTCATCGCTATCAAAAAGACCATCAGACGAGGCAATGGCAATAATCATTCGAACCAGCAAGCGCGAGGCTTCAGTGTTGGATTTCATTTTGCCTATTGCTTGATAAGCTTTGGCTTCACCGATGTCTTTATCAAATTCCAGTTGGCCAACAAAATCCTGAAACGCTTTAATAACATCGCTGGTGGTAAAAATCGACAGCGCATCATTGCTTTCGATGAACTTGATCATTTTTTGTTTTTCTTCAGAACTGATGCTGC
>CAIMDR010000511.1 GCA_903839795.1 uncultured Methylococcaceae bacterium
AGTCGTAACAGCGTTTAAATCTTATATGCAGGATGCGAGTAAAATCATCTGCGTTATGCAGAAAATGCGTGAGGATTTTTCTATAGCTGGCTAATTCATCTAGCCAAACGGCTTGGAAATTATTTATCTGAAAAACTATAAGTTCATTCCTTGACTAACAGACCTGGCGTTCACTATCGCTTTCTAACAATCGAATACTAACGGCTTTTTTCTTGTTCATTTGCGTCCGTGCAATTTGCGCGTAACGCTTTTTTTCATTTTCAACATTAACGCTACTACTAGCGATATCGCTTTCAACATATTCGATAATAGCTTTTTCTTCGGCTGAAATTTTAGCTGTCATACTTCGCTCCGATTAACTATTTGAACGATAAAAAGCTTCTGGTTTGGATATTTATAATCAGGAATCATTTTTTATTGCTGGCATAGACAGATGACCTTTTAAGCGCATAAAGGCCAACACGTCTTCAAAAATACCAATCACAAAATCAGCTTCTTCTATGACCAGATTAAGTCGTGCGATCCTGTCTTTTATTGCTTCCGGATAATGGTGGGCAAATTTATTTCTTAATACTGCGGCTGTACCAAATTCATCAGCAGAATGAATAGCGCCTAATTTTTCCATTAACAATACTTTGTCACGATTGGACTTGTTACTTAGATCTTCTTGTTCAAGATAGGCAATGCCTCTAAAAATTTGATCCTGGATCATCGCAACTATTTGAGAATATCGCAAAATGAGTGCATCAATAGATTCTTCTTGTTCATCAGAAAGATGAGCAACAGATTTAATGGTTAAGGGGAATAAATCGCGATTCTTGTTTAAGGAATAAGTCAGCTTCTCAATTCGCTGTTTACAAGCATCAATATTGCTCAACAAGATTTCTTTTTCTTTACTCACAATAAAATTCCTTTACGGGCAATCATAAAAATAGGCTGCTCTTCCTGTCCGGGATTTTTTACCAACAAATCCACTTTGGTATCACAGGTTGCGGATAATAAATATTCAAGTGTTAATATTTGTTTTAAATCCAAAATAGTTGAAGTCTCAAAAAACAAATCAATATCACCGCCCTTTTTAGCATCATCAGTACGCGAACCAAATAAGTAGATACGACCCGTGGGATCCGCACCCTTTAGTAAATGACAAACTGCCTTATTTTCTGCAACTGAAAGTCTCATTTTATTTACCCTATATAATTAGCTGGTACAGCCAGATTATAAATTTTAATAACTGAATTATATCATTGGCCAAGCATTACCATATTCATGTCATAGAACCTCCTGATTATAAACATGCTTCAGCAGTAAGATTATCCCGGCAGGGACGGAACAAAGCAAGGGAATGCCGGAATCCAGTTGTCATAGATGGCAAATCGTAAAGTAGTTAAAATCCAATCTTAAATGCTACCCACATTAATACATCCATGTACTCTGGATCCCGGCGATCCATGCCGGGATGACGAGACATTTGTAGATTCTACAGTGTCATGAAATATCAACACGAAGTCCAATCCAAATCCTAAACTTTACAACCCTATAGCCGTCATCCCGGCAGGGAATGCCGGGATCCGTACGCCCGTAAGGGCGTGCTATTAATACGGTGAAAGTCCGTATCAGAGAAAGCCAAAATCTCTGTAGTTGAAAGTAACTGCGTCACCGTGAGGTGGGGTGGAGAGTAACTG
>CAIMDR010000512.1 GCA_903839795.1 uncultured Methylococcaceae bacterium
AGATCACACCATACGCATCAACTTAAAGATATTAATTCACCACGAAGACAAGAAGTTCACGAAGAAAAACCAAAGAAAAATCTTCGTGTTCTTCGTGTATTCGTGGTGAAATGTCTTAAGTTGATGTCTATGGGGTTGGTTTTTGCATAACCCGACTGCACCTGCCGAGTTACACGTTGGTCGTCTAGGCGATTCGATAGTAATTATTCAGTCCCCCTCTTTGAAAAAGAGGGGTTAGGGGAGATTTTATTAGATAAATCCCCCTCAATCCCCCTTTTTCAAAGGGGGAGGTGAACAACTACATTCGATAAATACATTATCGCAATGAGATAAACGTGCCTGAAATACACTATAATCCGGAACAAATTTATGATTAATAACGATGTATTACGCCGAGTGCGCTACGCCTTGGATCTTAACGACTACACCATGATGGATATCTTTGCCTTAAGCGATGTAGAGGTAAGTCGGGATGAATTACTTCATCTACTTAAAAAAGACAACCAGGAAGGTTATGTCGCACTTGACAATCAACTGTTGGATGCTTTTTTAAACGGCTTAATTATTTATCGAAGAGGCAAGTTGGAAGACAAGCCGGGGCAAACAAAAAAACCGGAATCGCCGGTAACCAACAATAGTATTCTCAAAAAGTTAAGAATTGCTTTAAACTTTAAAGAAGAGGATATGCTTAACACCTTAAAGCTGGCTGATTTTGAAATATCAAAAGGTGAGCTTAGCGCTTTTTTTAGACTAAAAGGCCATAAAAATTACCGGGAATGCGGCGACCAAATTGTTAGAAACTTCTTACAAGGGCTGACTATTCATTTTAGAAACCCGGCAGAACAAACTGACGCTAAAACAGAAACAGACTATTCCGACTACGATTAGCCTTGCAGGGGATGGCAACAATACGTTGCCGACCCCAATAAATTATCGACTTTAAAAACTTTCCTTAACCTAGACCACACTGACTATCATGAGCGAAAAAATTTCAAATAATGCCATCATTTACGCCACACTTGCCCTTAACAGCGAAGTGGATTTACAACGAGAATATCTGGAATCGGAAGATGTGCCTGAAGATGAGCGCGAAAATGAAGATGATATTCTGGCAGATCTCGAACAAGCCTTTATGGAATTTGTTGATCTGTATAAAAGCCGCTGTAAAGCTGACAAAGAATTACCCAGCATTGACGAATTGTTAAACAGTCAATTATAAACATCGCCATGCACACGCTTTACGGTATAAAAAACTGTGATACCGTTAAAAAGGCGCGGTTGTGGCTGGATAAAAACGGCATAGCTTATCAGTTCCATGATTTTAGAACTGATGGGCTAACGCTGGAGCAACTGCAAAACTTTGCCGCACGCATAGACTGGAACACGTTGCTTAATCGTAGCAGTACCAGTTGGCGGCAACTCAGTGCCGAGCAACAAAGCGATCTGACCGCAGAAAAAGCAATCGCGTTAATGCTGCACACCCCAACGCTTATTAAACGCCCGATTTTAGATACGGGCGACAAACTGATTATCGGCTTTAAGGCCGACCATTACCCAACTGAATGACTATGAGTGAAACCCTGGAACTTCTTAAAGACCTTATTAGCCGGGAATCGGTGACACCTGAAGATGCGGGTTGCCAAGATGTTATTGCCGAACGGTTAACCAGACTGGATTTTAAAGAAGAACGCCTGAATTTTAATGATACCCAAAACATCTGGCTTAGACGTGGCGTAGCAAAACCTTTGCTTACCTTTCTTGGGCATACCGATGTTGTGCCGCCCGGCCCTTTGGATTTGTGGCTGTCACCGCCTTTTGTGCCAACTATTCGTGACGGCAAGCTCTATGGCCGTGGCGCTGCGGATATGAAAAGCGGTATTGCCTGTTTTATTACTGCCGTTGAACGTTTTATCGCCAAGCATCCCGACCATCAAGGCTCAATTGCCGTCATGTTGACCAGCGATGAAGAAGGCATTGCCACTAATGGCGTGGTTAAAGTCGTGGAAATACTGGAACAGCGCCACGAAAAAATTGACTGGTGTTTGGTCGGTGAACCGTCCAGTGATAAAAAAACGGGCGATGTGATTCGTGTTGGCCGACGCGGTTCTTTGTGCGCCAAATTAACCATTATCGGTATCCAGGGGCATGTTGCTTATCCTGAACTGGCAGACAACCCTATCCACACTTTTGCACCTGCCTTAAAAGAACTAACGGAAGAAGTCTGGGATTACGGTAATGTTTTTTTTCCACCGACCAGCCTGCAAGTGTCAAATATTAATGCGGGAACCGGTGCGGAAAACATTATCCCGGGCTCTGCCGAGGTACAATTTAATCTGCGTTTTTGCACAGAACTCAACGAAGAAACCATTAAACAGCGCACCTGTGCCATTCTGGATAAATACGGTTTTAAATACGATATAATATGGCGCTTGTCCGGCAATCCGTTCTTGACAGAAAAAGGCAAATTAATTGATGCCACCCATGCCGCTATCAAAACCGTCACCGGCTTTGATACACTCGATGATACCGGCGGCGGTACTTCGGATGGACGCTTTATTGCACCCACCGGCGCACAGGTTATTGAGCTGGGGCCGTTAAACGAAAGCATTCATAAAATTAACGAAAATATGGCGGTAGAAGACTTGGCGATTTTAACTAATATCTATGAGCAGATATTGGTTAATTTACTGGTATAGCCACAGTTACAATCACCAACGAAGCTACTTATTCCGTTGCATCCATACCGACGACTTGCTTGCTAAAAAGTAAAAAAATTATCGCCACGAAGGATACAAAGCTTTTTTCTTCGTGGTGAATAAAATATTTTTGTGACAACAACGCTGACTTCTACTAATATTTTTAAGTACCGGAATCAATATTGTTAAAAAATGTCTCAAAAATCGATGACTTCAGCCAGCTTATACGCACCCTGAACACGAAGAAAAATAAGCGGTACAAGTCAGAAATATCAACCTATAACAACCCCTTACTGCAATAGTATATTTTATATAGGAAAGTATTATGAAACGCCACTTATTAGCTATCTGCATAGCGTTATTAAGCGCTTGCTCAAATCTGCCACCTGCCATTGAAGATCCGCCCCTCTATGACATTTCGTATAGTCAGGCAACTCAAGATGTTACCCATTTTAAAGAGGCGCCTGTGCGCTGGGGTGGTGTTATTATTGATGTAGAAAACGAACAAAACTTCAGTCTGGTTCAAGTACTGTATTATCCCCTTAACAATTATGGCCGCCCACGATTAGATAAATCCAACAAAGGGCGCTTCCTTTTTAAAAGCGCTGAATTTCTTGATCCGACCGTTTATAAAAAAGATACCGAAATTACCGTTGCAGGAACGCTTAAGGGCGACATTCAGCGCTCGGTGGGCAACAAAACGCTCCGCCTACCCCTGATTTCAGCTACGGTTATTCATCTGTGGCCGCCTTATGTGCCCGTCAATTATTATTACGGTTACGGCGGTTATGGCTACGGTTACCCGTATTATGGATATTATGGTTATTACCCCTATTACTGGGGCGGATACTATTACCCGTACTGAAACTCGTTGTTCCAGTTCTTTTAGCTTGACTGAGGTAATCCCGGATAAATCAAAATGTTTTCGTTAGTCGCGACGTAGGCGTCGCTCCCACGGTGGGAGCGAC
>CAIMDR010000513.1 GCA_903839795.1 uncultured Methylococcaceae bacterium
ATAATGATAGTCATGCTTAAGCAGGGTTTCGTCGTCTCTGCTTAACAATGGATAAGTCGTCAGTACCAGATCATAGTCATTGATTTGATCGAATAACTGTTTGCGGTCTGCACCCTGCAAGGTTAATACTTTTAGTTCAGGCGTAAAGCGTTCAGTTTCACGTCGCCAGTTGCTCATCAAGCTGGTGGGGGCAATAATTAAACAGGGCTGAGTCATCCGGCCACTTTGTTTTTCAAGTAACAAATGCGTGAGTGTTTGAACGGTTTTGCCTAGTCCCATATCGTCCGCAAGAATGCCGCCGAATTTATATTCGCGCAAGAACTGCAACCAGTTAAGTCCCTGTTGTTGGTAATGGCGCAAGTCTGCCTGCAAGTTGACAGGCAAGGCGACATCTTGAATACCGGTGAAGTTTTTTAATTTTTGCCCCAGTTCTCTTAGTTCTTTGCCACCTGATAAAGAAAACAGGCCATAACTGCTCTCCTCCATATCGGCAAGACTGGCCGCATTAAAGCGGGATACTTTAAGCGTGCCATCTTTTTCCAGTGTACTGCTGTTGAATAACTCAAACAAAACAGCCAGTATGGGTTTTATTTTGTCGTTGGGGACGCTCAGATAATTGTGATCCCCCAGCGATATATTGAGTATGTCGGGGAGGTTATCCAGATCATAGTTTTGCAGCACGGGCATAATCAACGGCAATAAGGGATAGGATTGGCCGCCAATTTCTACATTAAAGTGCATTTCAAACCAGTCGTTTTGACTTTCGCTGATTTCGGCATTCCAGTTTTGAGCGGTTTGAAAATTAAGCTTAAAGCTGTCGGCAATGTCGATAATCCAGCCTTCCTGTTCAAGTTCTGGAAGCGCGTTTTGGATAAACTCTCGCCAGCATGAGGCGCTCTCATTGCTGTTTATAGCCGAGCTGAAAAGAACCAGTTCCTGCGAGCCGGTTTTATTGGACGGCGCAGTGATGAAGCCTTTTTCTGTCAGACGATTTAATGCCTTGCGCTCAATGTCCGGCGCCCGTTTAATACGCACAAAACCCTGATCAGTTTTTATAGTGCTGAAGTCTTCAGCGGGAATGGCGGGAAGCGTGTAGTCTCCGTAATTAAAGCTCACCGCCATAAAATGAACATAATTCTGAGCATTTATAGGCTGTCCGTATAACAATAATTGGGAGGTAGGTGCCAGATTATCCTGGTCGATTAATTCAACTTTTTTTGGCGTAGGCAGGTGCAGGTTTGGGTGTTCAACCGTCAATTTAAAACTGAATTCATCGGCAAATTCAGCAGGAATAAGCGGGACAGATAAAATTTTATTTAATTGATCGGCACTAGGCGTGATGTTATTAAACTCGCCTACGGTACCTTGGCTAATATCCAGATAGTGAGGCGGATCAGTCAACAGCAGTGTTGCCGCAGGTTCGATGGCAACCGATAGTTGGTAATACCCCATTTCCTGTTGATGCCAATCAAAGCGTAAATCCCGATTAGTGCCCACTTTTAAAGGCGGGTTCTCAGAGTTTTCCCAGAATAATCGACCGGTTTGCAATAATTTTGACAAGGCGATGTAACCGATGGCGCCAACCAGTATGGGCTCACCTTTTAACGTGTTAAGCGCCGTCATTAATCGCGCAATTTCTTCGTCCAGCGGTTGAATATAGCTGAGGTATGAAAAGCTGTAACGAAGATTGGCCAAGGTTGTTTTTCGGGCTTTGCCAAGACGCCCTGATTTGTTTGCTTTGGTGATCAGAAACTCGACAGTCACCTCATGTTTTGTTTCGCCAGGTTTAAGGATATAAACGACAAATTCCTGGTAGATGTTATGTTGCAAAGGCGCAGGTTCATTCAGACTGTCCAGCCATGCCATGCAACGGGCGCTGGTAACCGCTGTCAATGAGGGGGTTTGATTGATATTTTGATAATGCAGGCAGGCAGCCGCTACGTGTTTGCAGTTATGGCCAACCGAGCAAGAACATTTTCCCGTGATTTTGGCCGCACTGTAATCAGGACGCCAGGCTATGCGAATATTTTGCTGATACTGAAGGGTGCCACTGCTTTTAACAAGTGCGTTAAGCTGTACAAAAAGAGCTCCTTCATTTTCAACATCCAGCTTAATGACCTGACCCATTTCAAAATAACTTCTTCCTTGTTCATAAGAACTATCACCGCATTCATAACGTATATCAGAATGAAGAAGTTTTTTCGATTTATTCATTAGGGCAGCACGTGGAATAGCAAAAAGGGAGGGTTATTGTATAACAACTGGAGACAAAAGAGCCTTGTCAGGTAATTTTATAAAAATAAAAGCTGGTTACCTTAACTTAAATGTTTTGATGAGGCTGATTAAAAGCGTGCAATTGATTGGCTCGGCCGGGCGTGATGATTGTTACTTGAGCCTTCAAAAAACATCACTTTAAATCGCTTGATTCAGTATAGAAAAATAAAGTGGGTCGATTAAACAACTAAAAAATCCGGTTATTTTTGGTCATATTATTTCCAGACAATCGTGCCTGAACTGATTCGTATTACCTGGCTAAAGAGGCTGTTGAGCTGCATTCGGTGTATTGTCGATAAATAAAAAATATTATGTTATTTATCAGTTATTTAAGAAATAAAATATCAGTATTGTAGTCAGAAAAAAGATCCGGCTAAAAAAATATTTAATGCTATTTCAATGTTTTTTTATTTATAGTTTTGACATGACACGCTATCTCATGTTAAAAAATACACCGTTGTTGAAAGTTAATTCGGCAACCAATTCATAAAATTTGATTTTTGGATTGATCCCTTGTGGAGAGGGAACTAATAAATAAATAATAACTATAGAGGATTTTAAAATGGCTGAAGTACAAGAAAAAGATAACACATGGGTAATCGTTGGCGTTTGTATCGCTGCAATTATACTTTTGGTGGTCATGCTAAAGAAAGACGAAACAAAGCATTTGCAAAGTGGTGCGATTGCAGAACAACAAAAAGAAACATTCTCTAAAATTGAGAAAAGACACACTTCAAATAACAGCACTGCTTCAGAAATTTCAGGCAAATAAAGTTATTGCCCTCCCCGTTTTATATTCTGACGGGGAGGGGTTTGACTCTTTTGGTTTATCTATTTTCAATGCCTTCTGATTAGTAGTCCTTGTGAAAGAATCTGTTCTCAGATTTATGTCTTTGATCTTTGGAATCTTTTAATCGGCTGGTTCAACGTTACCGCATCAAAAAATCAAAGTGTTGATCATCACCGTTCGCAAAGAACGCTATGAAGCCAACCAGTCATCAATGTAGTACATTAACGACTGACTCAATCTCACATCCTTATTCTCATTCAATTTTGCCAATCAGTCGCGTAAGGTATATTACTCGTATCCTTTATTCAGCTGAAGTTGCTTTTGCCAAGTCTGCCCTTGGGTTTCTAATGTTAAGAGACTTACGCTGATAGCGGGCACTTGTACTGATGAGCCAACCAGCTTGCTGAGCTGATCTACAGATTGTCAGTCATGCGATTTAACATCGCCGCGTTGAATGCGTGTGTAATCCTCCAGTTGTCTTGTGGCAGCATTAAAGGCATCGCGAATGGCGACATAAATATCTTCATGGGCCTGTTTGTCATAATGTTCCTTGCTAATAACCAATTCCTTGTTGGGCGTGGTTATATCAATACGAATGTGATACTGATTGCCTTGGTGATGGTGTTGATGCTCGGCTTCAACTGCAACCCTGCAACTCATAATATGCGAGCAGAATCTATCCAGCTTGTCGGCTTTTTCGCGAATCCTGGCCTCAACCGCATCAGAATGAGGTATTCCGCGAAAAGTGATTTGTAATGGTAATTGCATAATAATCCACCTTTTTAAAAATTCGGCTTGTGTAAGGCCGTTTGACATAACACAAGGCTTTGAAAAATGTATTAATGACTTGGCAAGAACGTTGGAAGATGTTTACGAATGTCATCAACACAATGGGTAGTGATATTTTTATCCAGTTCAAAACAGACGAGTTTTTTTATCGGTTCCGATAATTGGTTACGCAACAAGCCAAGAAAAGAGGGCTCTGCAATAATCAGTAATTGTTCAAATTTATTGGCGTTATGTGCGTCTTCCAAATATTGGGCAAGGCGATGTGCAAAGTTGTCGGCTTCATGTTTTTTTGGGTCGGTGGGTTGCTCAAAAGCATGTCCTACGTTACCTTCGCCTTTAATTTTTCCTGGCAAATCAGAAGTAATTTGCCGATCATGTAAACGAGCTTCGGTATGAGCCAACGCTTCGATTTCTTCTAACGGAGAAGCGGGTGTCTCAACAGTAAAGAGGCGTGCACGACTGTTATCAGCGACGAGTATCAGGGTTGATTTCATAATTTTTTCCTCTAGGGGTGATGGTGTTTAAATAATACGTTTTTTGAAAATTCAGTGGTAACAAGCTTTTTTTGGACGATACACCTCTTTTTTTCAGATATGGTCACCTATTTTTATTTGTGTACGCAGACTTTCAAGCTCTTCCATTAAGTCCAGTGCCAGAGCAATGCCAGCCAGATTAATCCCCAGGTCACGTTGTAATCTGAGGGCAGAACGGGCGCGTATCAGGCTTGCCCCTGAAAAGCGCCATAAACGACTATCTTCTCCTTGAGGCTCAATAATGCTTTCCTCAACAATGCTGATTATCCAGTCTGCATGTACATCGCAAGCATGGCACAGTTGCTCCATTGTCAAACTGTCTTCTTCAATGACCGTTCCGGTATGCACTAACGATAAATCATTTGAGTTCATTGATATTAGACTTCCAGAGCCTGTCGTGGATTAAAATCAAGTTGTTCATGCAGGGCTTGGTAAGCCGCTTTGGCTTGCGCTGTACTGGCTGGTGGCAGGGAAATTTGCAACACTACGTAAAAATCGCCCGGTATCTTGGCGGGTAATCCGCGACCGGCCAGGCGCAGTTTGCTATCCTGTCTGGAGTTGGGTGGTATTTTTAGATCAACAATGCCTTCCGGGGTCGGTACTTTTATTTTTTCACCTAAAGCGGCTTCCCAAGGTGTAACGGGAAGATCCAGGTAAACATCCGCTTCTAAAATTCGAAAAAGCGGGTGGTTGTTAAACGCTATTTCAAGAAACAAGTCGCCCGCTTGACCGCTACCTGAACCGGGGCTACCCTGGCCGACCAGTCTGATATGTTGACCCGACTTAATACCTTTCGGAATCTTTATATTCAGGCTTCTGTGCTTAACCTGTACATGGCCTTGTGCATCCATTTCCGGGGTGCTTAGGGAACTATTACGCGTTGCCCCGTGAAAACTGTCTTCCAGGTTAATGTAGATTTTTGCATGACTGTCCTGACCACGCGCATGGATGCTATATTGTCCACGATCGCCTGAATGAAATCCTGCGCGCCCAAATAATTGCTCAAAAAAATCACTGTAGACGCCTGCCTCATCGCCAGTGAAACCAGTCCCTCTAAATTCGAAACCTTCATTCCAGTTTGGCGGTGGCCTAAAATCCTGTCCGGCTTTCCAATTGGCTCCTAATTGATCATAAGCGGCTCTTTTTTCAGGATCCTTGAGGACTTCATAAGCTTCTCCAAGTTCCTTAAACTTTGCCTCAGCATCTTTTTCCTTACTGACATCAGGATGATACTTGCGTGCCAGTTTGCGATAAGCACGTTTTATTTCATCCTGATTGGTATCCCTGGATAGCCCCATGATTTTATAGTAATCTTTATATTGCATGTCGTTATGTTTAACCGATTACAATGGATTATTCCCGAGTTCAAGCATTAAAAACGTGAAGATTGAATGCCAGAATGACTGGTCATCAAATTTTTTATTGATAGGGCAGGCGCTTCCAGTGGGATTATAACGTCAGTATCATTAATCACCTTTGCGGCTAATACTTATTTAGCTCGCCCCCTTTGAAAAAGGGAGAGAGCAAATCAAGGAGGTCGCGGGGGATTTATATAAAAAATCTCCCCTAACCCCTCTTTTTTAAAGAGGGGGAGAGCTGAATAATTATCTAACAGCTGAGTCACCGGGTTTTCTTTATTTGAAAATCTGTCGTCCTGGTTACAATGAAAATTTGGGCTTATTCTTCTGATGTTACATTGATACGCTTTGGTTTAACGGCTTCCCGTTTGGGAATAACAATCTCAAGTACGCCGTTTTTGCATTTTGCATTAATGGCTTCGCCATCTGCCGAGTCGGGCAGGCTGAAACGTCGATAGAAAGAACCGGACGTGCGCTCAACCCGTTTATAACCTTCTTTTTCAGTTTTGGTTTCGGACTCTTTTTGGCCTTTTACCGTCAATACACCGGCTTCCATACTGACTTCAATAGCGTCCGGCTTGACACCCGGAATATCGGCATAAATAACAAATTTATCGACTTCTTCTTTTATATCAACCGCAGGTGCCCATTCGGCAGTTGCAATTGATCCTTCCGTGGTTTTTTCATCTTGAGAGCTGAGTAGTTCTCTTTGTATAGATTTTCAGAAATTAAATTTTCATTTTTCAACACTACAAACCAGAAAAGTAGTGCTGTTCTGCACAGCACTTGGAAATTATTTATCTGAAAGTCTATAATTGATTTAACAAGCTCCAAGGTTCATAACGTGTAATGGCCATTTTATGTCTCCTTAAGTTACTGTTTGTAGTGAGTTATTAAGTTTAAAAGCGAGTGGGTTTCTTCAAAAACGGTTTAAAACAGGTGATTTATTTTGCCGAGTTATTTTTTAATGCTTTCTTGCTTGGGTGGATGCTTGGCTCAAGTTAATGGCCGAATTATGAGTAGTGGCTGAAAGTAAATAAAGCGGACAAATTTATTAATAGTCACTGTATACCCTTTGTAAAATAAATATATACGTACAAATACGTAGGTATTTTTACGTATATACTTAAGTCTGATAATATCGTATAAATGGACGCTGCCCTTATCAGTCAGGTCTTGGTAAATATTTACTCTAATCGGTTGTGACTCAGTCTCGGCAAAATAACCGCTCAAGGATCACTCAGTGAAAGCCATCACTAATAAAAAAATCGCTCTCAATAAGACCGGAAACATGGCAGGTGTAATGCCTGTAGTCGGTATAGGTGCTTCAGCTGGTGGCTTGGAGGCGCTGGAATTATTTTTTGCTCATTTATCGCATGAAACAGGTTTTGCTTTTATCGTGGTCACCCATCAGCTTCCAGGGCATGTAAGTCTTCTCCCGGATTTGCTGAGCAAGTTTACCAACATGCCGGTTTTAACTGCCGAGGACGGTATCTATTTAAAAAGCGATCATGTTTTTGTCTGTCCGCCAGGAAAAAATCTGGCCTTGCTCAATCACCGGTTACATCTTGTGGATTGTCAGAAACATGATGCAGCACATCTACCCATAGATTTTTTTTTACGCTCACTGGCAGAAGATATCCAGGAAATGGGCATTGGCGTTATTCTTTCAGGGACGGGTACTGATGGAACTTTAGGTCTTAAAGCTATCAAAGGCGCATCGGGCATGACCATGGTTCAGGAGCCAAAAACAGCAAAATTCGACGGTATGCCTAGTAGTGCAATAGCCTTGGGTGATGTGGATTTTGTATTGCCCCCGGAAAAAATGGGCTCGCAGTTGATTCAATACAGTAAAGGCCCTTACTTTACAAGTATGAACAGCGCTAAACCTGACGCACTGGTGGCTTCTGAACCTATTCAGAAAATATTTCTTATGCTACGCAATCGAACCGGTAATGACTTGTCCGCTTATAAGTCAACGACGATTAAACGGCGGATAGTCCGGCGTATGAATATTCATCAGATCAAAAATCCGGACAGCTATGTACAGTTTCTGCAAGAAAATCCTGTTGAACTGGACAAGCTGTTCAAGGAGCTTTTGATCAATGTGACCAGTTTTTTTAGAGATGCCGAGGCCTTCGAGGCGCTCAGCGATCTGGCGCTGCCAACGCTGTTTGAAGGCAAGCCCGATAATACCGAATTGCGGATATGGGTCGCGGGTTGCTCTAGCGGTGAGGAACCTTATTCGCTTGCGATTTTACTTAAAGAATACATCGCGAAAACCGGGCAATCACTGCGCTTTCAGATTTTTGCTACAGATTTGGATGAATGGTCTATAAATCGTGCCCGCGAAGGTATTTATCCCATCGGTATTGCTGCCGATGTTTCACCGGATCGTTTGCAACGGTTCTTTAAGTTGGAAGACGGTCAATATCGCATCAGTAAAGAGATTCGCGATACGGTCATATTTGCCACCCAAAATCTGATTCAGGATCCGCCGTTTACCCGAGTAGATTTAATCAGTTGCCGAAATTTACTGATTTACCTGAATGCCGGGCTGCAAAAAGAGATTTTTCCACAGTTTCATTATTCACTGAATCCCGGCGGCATTTTGTTCTTGGGGTCATCCGAATCCATTGGTCATTTTGATAACCTGTTTTTGGCAATTGACAAGAAATGGAAGATATATCAACGCAAAAATACCCGAGCCACCTTTCTTGTATCTAAACTCAGCCAGTTTTCCACCAGCATAGGAGGAGCCTCACGGACACAGCTTACCGTCCTGGGTTCTGAAATTCAGGAGAGCAACCTTGCGCGTCAAATAGAGCGATTATTATTGAATTGTTTTGTGCCGGTCAGCGTAATTATTAATGAACACGGTAGTATTATTTATATTCATGGTCGTACCGGTAAATATCTTGAGCCTTCGGCGGGGCAGCCAAACATGAATATTATTGAGATGGCCAGAGAAGGTCTACGTTTGCCCTTAGTTTCATCGTTGCGGTTAGCGGCCAAAAAAGGCGAAACAGAAATTATCAGTAGTGGGCTTAGGGTAAAAACGAATGGGGATTTTGAAACAATAGACCTGAAACTTAAAAAAATAATTGACCCGGAAGCACTAAGAGACTTTTTTTTAGTCTCTTTTTACCCCGCGATGACAGAAAACAAAGATCAACCTGCTGATAGCATCAAGACGGATTCGATTCTGATTAATAAAGCGGATGAAAAAGAGCAGCTTGAGCAGGAGCTTTTCTTTACCAAGGAATCCCTCCGAACGACTATTGAGGAGCTGGAAACGGCTAATGAAGAGCTTAAATCCACTAACGAAGAGTTACAATCAATCAATGAAGAACTGCAAAGTTCTAATGAAGAATTGGAAACGGCCAAAGAAGAAATGCAATCGCTCAACGAAGAACTTAATAGCGTTAATAGCGAGCTGCAGGCTAAGATTGAAACACTTTCTGATACCAATGATGACATGCAAAATCTCTTGAACAGCACGGATATTGCCACCATTTTTCTTGACGGTCATTTAAAAATAAAACGTTTTACCCGACAAGCGACCACTATTATCAAGTTGATTGATAGCGATATAGGCAGGCCGCTTGAGGATCTGGTTTCAACCCTTAAATATGATCATTTGATTGATGATGCTAAAACGGTACTAAAAACCTTGGTTCACAAAGACACCGAAGTGCAGACCGTTAATGATGAGTGGTATCTGTTACGTATTCTCCCTTACCGGACGGCGGAAAACATGATAGATGGCTTGGTGATCAGTTTCATTGATATAAGCCGGCTTAAAAAAGCTGAGCAAACGGCGCAGGCGGCGTACCTGACAACAGCGATTGTTAATACCGTACGCCAGCCGCTCCTGGTGTTGGATGATGAATTACATATACTCACTGCCAACCCTGCATTTAACCAGGCATTTACTGTTAATGATGAAAATCTAACGGGGCAATCTTTATTTACAATCAATAATTCCGCTTGGGACAGTGTCCCCTTGCGTAACTATTTAACCGAGACATTAATCAGTAACATTGCGTTTGATGAGTATTGCCTGGAAGCAATTTTTCCTGCTGTTGGTAAAAAGCGGCTGATAATCAATGGCCGCATTTTGAAACAATCGCCAGGAATTCAGGCACTTATTTTGTTGGCGATAGAAGATGTTACCCCGCGCCCTAATTAGAAAGGCGTATCAATGTGGGCAGCGTAAAGTAGTTGATGGATTTAGGGCGGTTGCGCTACTACGTTTGCGTAAGTAGGCTTTTATGCAAATTCCTGATTAATTGTGTTCCTCATGCATACTTTTACCGTTTCTGTAACTACACTTATGAAAAAGTCTGCTTAAATAGGGCAGGGTAATAAAAAATCAGTAATTTATTTTACCAACCTCAAAGAATGGTATAAGCAATGGTCACTCAATCTACCGAGAAGGGTAAAGCTGAGGTTCTCCGAAAAGAAGCGGAGCAATTACTAAAAAACTACAAGGACACTATCCAAAAAAAATCGGCGGACATACTCAGCAAATCTGGTGGTGATCTTGTTGGTATGTCCGGTAAGGATATTGAAAAACTGATGTTTGAATTTCAGATTCATCAGATAGAACTGGAATTGCAAAATGAAGAACTTAAAAGTGCGCATCAGGAGCTGAGTGCATCTCATGATGAATTTTCACAGATTTATAATCTGTCACCGGTCGCTTACCTGACACTGAATGAGCAAGGTATTATCAAGAAAGCCAATGTTGCCGCCATACGTTTATTGAGTGCTTCAAATGAGACCCTTATAAACAAGAAGTTGGGGGCGTTTATTCATCCCTCTGATCAGGATAATTATTTTTTCTTTATACATCAGCTTGTTAGTGAGAAAAATAATCAAATTCTTAATGCCAAATTGCTGATCCAAAATAGTGATTCTAAACCATCTGAATATCAGGGCATTAGATTCTATGATTGTTCTCAATCATTATGTCCACAAAATGACCCGTTTATTTATGTAGAATTACGGGGAAGGATCAATGACAACTTTAAAAATGATATTCAAATATACCTGGCAATTCAGGATATTACCGAATATAAGCACACCCAGGAAACTATTTCCTGTCTTAATGAAAAGCTGGAACAAAAGCTTGCTCAACAGACATCCCAGCTTATTGAAAGCAATCAAGACTTAACCCGCAATATAGAAGAACTTAAGCATTCAAAACATCAGTTGTGGGAACGGGAAGCTAAACTCAATGCCATTTTTAATGCCTCAATAGAAGGTATTGTCACTATTGACGCATCCGGGATCATACGCTCTATCAATTCGGCAGTAACAACCATTTTTGGCTATAGTGAAGAAGAGCTGCTGGGTTGTAGTTATTGCAAATTAATATCCTCTGCTCAGAGTCAAAAGCAGGGGCATGATGTAAAGAGTTACTTGAAAACAAAAATGCCTAATGTTAGAGGTTTAATTCGTGAGGTTGATGGCTTATGCAAAGATGGTTCTGTGGTACCGCTGGATATTTCTTTGGTAGAATTTTCAATAGAGGGCGAAAACTATTTTACCGGCATCTTGCGAGACGTAAGTTTACGTAAACTCCAAGAGCAAAAAGAGAAAGAACATCTGGAAGAGCTCGCTCATGCTACCCGCCTCTGTCTGATCGGTGAAATGGGGTCAGGTATTGCTCATGAAGTTAATCAGCCATTGACCGCGATTACCAATTATACACAGGCTTGTTTACGCTTTATTGGAGCCGAAAATCCTGATTTGAACCAGCTTGGTGAAATCTTGTTCAAGGTACATCAGCAGGCTCTGAAAGCGGGACAGATCATTCACCGGATGAAAGATTTTGTCAGCTCCCGAAAAATACATCGCACAGAAACGAATATTAACACCTTGATTGAGGATGCGGTCAGCTTATGTGCCACCGATTTTAAACAAAACAACATAAAAGTGAAACTTGATCTGGAAAAAAATATTCCAGATGTTACTATTGACGATGTTCAGATCGAACAGGTTTTGTTAAACCTGATCAGAAATAGTATTGATGCCTTAAAAGACCAGCCACCCAAAAAACCAAGAAAATTAATGATTCAGACATGCATGAAGAATTTTAATCAGATTAGTTGTAGGGTAAGAGACAACGGCTCAGGTATTGATGAGGCTCTAAAAGAGAAAATATTGTCACCTTTTTTTACTACAAAACCAACGGGCATGGGGATGGGGTTATCGATTAGTCGCTCCATCATTGAAGCCCATCAGGGCACTTTAAATTTCA
>CAIMDR010000514.1 GCA_903839795.1 uncultured Methylococcaceae bacterium
ATGATCTATAATTTCATCAACGACTGCCGGATCAGCCAGTGTGGAAATGTCGCCCAGATTATCTAGTTCATTAGCCGCAACCTTACGCAAAATACGCCGCATGATTTTGCCTGAACGGGTTTTTGGCAAGCCGGGTGCCCATTGAATAATATCAGGATTGGCAATGGCACCAATTTCTTTTCTAACCAAATCAACCAGTTCTTTTCTGAGTGCTTCAGACGGCTCCACCCCGTTATTTAAAGTCACATAAGCATAAATCCCCTGGCCTTTAATATCGTGTGGATAACCGACCACCGCCGCTTCTGCTACCAAGTCATGCAACACCAACGCACTTTCAATTTCTGCCGTGCCCATTCTATGGCCGGACACATTAATCACATCATCAACCCGTCCGGTAATCCAATAATAACCGTCTTCATCCCTGCGAGCACCATCACCGGCAAAATAATAACCGGGATAGTTTTTAAAATAGGTATCAATAAAGCGTTGATGATCGCCATAGATAGAGCGGGATTGTCCCGGCCATGAGCGACTAATCACTAAAATACCTTCCGCTACACCGTCCATAATACGGCCCTGATTGTCCATAATTTCCGGTAAGATACCAAAAAACGGCCGTGTTGCCGAGCCGGGTTTTAAGTCGGTAACGCCGGGTAATGGCGTGATTAAAATACCGCCCGTTTCAGTTTGCCACCACGTATCCATAATGGGACAGCGTCCGTTGCCGACGACATGGTAATACCATTCCCAGGCTTCCGGATTAATAGGCTCGCCGACACTCGCCAAAATGCGCAAACTGCTGCGATCCGTACGCGTAACAAAGTCATTACCCTGCGCCATTAAGGCGCGAATGGCCGTGGGTGCGGTATAAAAGATATTGACGTGATGTTTATCGATAACCCGCCAAAAACGATCCGCTTCAGGATAAGTTGGTACCCCCTCAAACATCAACGTTGTCGCACCGTTGCATAACGGCCCGTAAATCATGTAGGAATGACCGGTTATCCAACCGATATCAGCCGTACACCAGTAAATATCACCATCGTGGTAATCAAATATATACTTATGCGTCATCGCGGCATACAACAAATAACCGCCTGTCGTGTGTAAAATCCCCTTGGGCTTACCCGTTGACCCCGAGGTGTACAGAATAAACAAAGGATCTTCTGCATCCATTGCTTCAGCGGGACAATCCGCAGAAACCGTTGCCATCGCCTCGTGATACCAAAGGTCACGAGGCTCATGCCAGTCGATGGCATTACCGGTATTTTTTATGACGATGACTTTTTTAAGTTGCTGGCAAGACGCCGCTGCCAAATCAACATTCACTTTAATCGGGACAATTTTACCGCCCCGATAACCTTCATCGGCGCACACCACATAGTTGCAATCCGAGTCCAGAATACGATCTTTTAACGCCTCCGCAGAAAAGCCGCCAAAAACAATCGAATGCACCGCACCTATGCGGGTACAAGCCAGCATCACTGTTGCCGCTTCGCTAATCATGGGCAAGTAAATACAAACCCGATCCCCTTTTTTAACACCCTGAGTTTTTAAAACATTGGCAAACTTACAGACTTCTTCATGCAATTGTCGGTAAGTGATTTTTTTATCATGCGCCGGATTATCGCCTTCCCAAATAATGGCCACTTGGTCAGCACGCGCTTCCAGATGACGATCAATACAGTTGACGCTCACGTTAAGCTTGCCACCTTCAAACCAACGTATGCTGCCTTTTGGGTAATCGTAAGCCATCACGGTATCCCAGTGCTGCTCCCACACCAAAAACTGTTCCGCCTGCGCTGCCCAAAAAGTTTCAGGTTCGTCAATTGAAGACTGATACATGGTTTTATAGGTTTCGGCAGTAATATGCGCCTGCGCCGCTATGGCTGGTTTTACATCATAAATCTTAACGTCTGACATTTATAATCCCGATGATCTCTGAAAACTGTGTTAACTGTAGTGAATTTAATGCCTGATTGCACCCATGTTTATATTAACCTAAAAACCTCATTTAACCACAGATTTACACAGATAAGCACTGATAATACATGATGTTACGCACTACTAACAATTTACCAAAAGGTTGATAACAAAAATTAATATAACGCGTTGTTTATCTGGGTAAATCTGTGTTTATCTGTGGCTCAAATACGTTTTTTAGGATTAACCAATGCAAGGGCAAACACAGCGATCTACTCCTACGGTTAATTAATGTTATTCTACGCATTATTAAACTCTGTTAAACCGCCTTACAATCTACCCTTCTAAAGAAAGAGTAGTTTCTCATAAAATCAGTCACGCACTACATGATAACAAAAGATAATCTAAAAACCCTTTTACTGGCCTTACAATTTGAACAAAATGGCGATCAATACAGCAAAACATTTGCCGATTCAGAAGCCGTTTTAAGCGTTGATTTCGATAAAAACTGTCTGATTTATCCGGAAGACCAAGGCTTAACCATCCACGAACGGCAAACCTGCAACTTTTCGGCTAATGAAAACTTTGTCGTCTTTGAGTGCGTGCATCGTCTGTTGGAAAAAGGTTA
>CAIMDR010000515.1 GCA_903839795.1 uncultured Methylococcaceae bacterium
CGGGCTGGATATCACCAAATCAGCTGCCAAAAATTCAGCGGTTTGGTTGGTCATGGTGCGCTGCAAACGGTCTGAAAACAGGGCAATGGTCGTTGAACTGGTTACGGCAATAATTAAAGCCAGTATCAATATCGTCAGTTCACCGCTACGGCTGTCACGCCACAACAATCTTAAAGCCAGATTAAAACGACTCATATCATGCACCCCGCATCCAATTGAATGGTGCGTTGGCAGCGAGCCGCCAGTGCGTGATCATGCGTTACCAGAATCAAGGTGGTAAGATTTTCAAGATTAAGCTCAAACAGTAAATTAATAATAGTTGCACCGGTTTTACTGTCCAAGTTACCGGTAGGTTCATCGGCAAAAAGAATCGCGGGCTTGGTAACAAAAGCTCTGGCCAAGGCAACGCGTTGCTGCTCGCCGCCGGAAAGCTGTTTGGGTGTATGGGACAAACGGTGCGATAAACCTACCCGGTGCAATAAAGCGGTCGCTGCGGCTTTAGCTTGTTTATCGCCACTGAGTTCCAGCGGAAGCATGACATTTTCCAACGCAGTAAGGCCTTGCATTAATTGAAATGACTGAAACACGAAGCCAATCAACTCATTACGCATAGCCGCCCTGCCATCTTCATTCATGTCCGTTAATACTTTTCCGTTAAGACTGATTGAGCCGGCACTGGGTGTATCGAGTCCTGCCAACAGGCTTATTAAGGTCGATTTTCCCGATCCGGACTCGCCTACAATGGCAATACTTTCACCAGATTTGATTATCAAATCTATCGATGACAATATATGCAGTATTCCTTCAGAAGTTAGCACCGATTTACCCAATCCTTCTGTTACTATAATGGGGTTAGCTGTTTGATTATTTTGAGTTTGCATAATGCCTAAATTTTTATTTGCCGTGATAGTTTTAATGATGTCCATGTCTGCCATGGCCAAGCCTGTAATAGTGGTTTTAGGCGATAGTATCAGTGCCGGTTACGGAATTGAAGTTGAACAAGGTTGGGTTGCTTTACTCCAGAAAAAACTGCATGAAACCAATCGCGATTACAGCGTCAGCAATGCCAGTATTAGTGGCGATACCAGTGCCGGTGGTTTAGCGCGTATTGACCCGCTTTTAAGCGCACAAAAACCCGTTATCGTATTGCTGCAACTGGGCGCTAATGACGGATTGCGTGGCTTGTCACCCGTTCAGATGAAAAGCAATCTTGCCGAGATTGTCCACCGTGCTCAAAAAGCCGGAGCAACGGTAATTTTGCTGGGAATGAAAATCCCGCCCAATTACGGCAAACGCTACATTGAGCTGTTTTATAACGTTTATCCTCAATTAGCCAAAGAGCTTGATATTACCCTGGTTCCCTTTCTCCTCGAAGATGTTGCGCTGGATAAAGACTTGATGCAAGCAGACGGGCTACACCCTAATGCCAAAGCACAACCCATTCTTGCCAACAAAATTGAGCCTTATCTTTTTCCCTTACTTAAATAAACGAGAGTTACTAATGACAGTTTTAACATTGAAACAAGCAAATCTTATTATAAACACCGCTACTCATATAGCGAGAGAATTAAATTTGGCTCCCTTAACATTGGTAGTGCTGGATACGGCCGGTCATGTAAAAGCCCTGCAAAGAGAAGACGGTGCCAGTATGATCAGACAACAAATTGCGACAGCAAAAGCCTGGGGTGCGGTTAATATGGGCGTGTCCTCTCGCAGTTTGGCAGGTGTCGCGGCACAACGACCGGATTTTATGAATGCTTTGATCGATGTAGCGGGCGGAAAAATAATGCCGGTTCCTGGTGGCGTTCTTATTCGTGATGCCGACAATAATCTGCTGGGCGCTGTTGGCATCAGTGGCGATGTTTCTGATCAAGATGAGCGTTGTGCGATTGCCGGGATAGAAGCGGTGGGGTTTTTTGCGGTTGTTTAAGATTAATAAACAGATCTGCCGTTAAAATTTTGGGCGTCCTTCATCTTTGCACGAAAGTAGTGAACCTCTGGGTTTATAAAACAATGCCGGTCGGGGTTTGCAACCCCGACCGAAACGTTTGAATGCTTCAATAACTTTCAAAGCGTGAGTAACGGGGTTGCAATCCCCGTCACGCTGCTTATTTTAATAAAGATCAGCTATTCAATATTAAGCAGTAAGCATGACACTATAGATATTTGACATACCATTTCATTAATCCAAGAGAGACATTTTTTTTATGAAAACTTTGCTGCCAATCGTATTTTTATTTACTGCATTATCAAGCGCACCCTCACAAGCATCACAATCATACAATCTTTCTTACTCACCAAATGCAACTGATACCATCACAGGCTCATTCAGCGGCACAGCAAACGGCGATATTATTACAAATTTAACTGACATTATTATGTTTTATAAAGGTATAGAATTTGGCGGCAATCCTAGGTCTGTGGTAGCAGGTTGCTGTTGGTTTCCAGATGGCTATACCTATGGTTGGGGGACACATTTTGCACAAATTTCATTCTCAGGCTTATCAAATAATTTTGCTTTTGGATCCTACAACACAATTGAATTCTTTGATGGTGGATCAATCGGCATTGGCGGCTTAGCCATTGGCTCCGTTAATATAAATTCTGCGCCGAATCCATCTAATTGGACTGTAACGGCTGTTCCTTTGCCAGGTGGGATTTTTCTTTTTGCTAGCGGCTTAGGCTTACTGTCAATCGCTCGCAGAAAAATATCAGCTAAAAATTAAAGGTCGCTAAAACTAAAGTGGTAGGGTGCGCATCGCGCACCTAAGCACCCACTAAACGGTTTTATTTGCACCACAATATATTGTTTTTTTCTATCTGTAGCGTATTTAGGGTTCTTTCTTTGACATGGTTGTGGTGCGCGATGCGCACCCTACTAAGCTAAACAGTAGTATTGCGAAACTTGGCGTGTGTTATTTATTGCGAGTTACCTAAGCTAATCTTTTTTCTGTTCTATTTTATTCAATTTGGATTCTTCTTCTTCGACATTTTCAGGGTAGTCATCATCAGTGCTGTCTTTATGCACGAATAATCTCGAACATAACAAACCCGCTTCAAACAACATCCACATCGGCAAGGCCAGCAATGTTTGCGAAATAGGATCAGGCGGCGTTAGAAATGCAGCGATAACAAATGCGGCAACGATGACATAAGGGCGTTTTTCAGCAAGACCAGCTGGAGTTACCAAGCCTGTCCAAACCATAACAATGGTAAATATAGGTACTTCAAAACAGATACCAAACGCAAAAAACAACGTTAAAACAAAATCCAGATACTTGGCAATGTCCGTCATTACCGCGACACCCTCTGGTGCTGCTGCCGTCAAGAAGCCAAATATCAACGGAAAAACGACAAAGTAAGCAAAGGCCATGCCCAGATAAAACAGAAGCGTACTGGCAATCAGTAACGGAAAAATCATCCGCCGTTCCCTCTTATACAGGCCGGGTGCTACAAACGCCCAAAACTGATAAAGAATAACAGGAATTGAAATAAAAACCGCGAGAACCAGCGCCAACTTGAACGGGGTAAAAAAGGGGGACGCCACGTCAATAGCAATCATGGTGCTATTTTTTGGCATGTGCTTCATTAACGGCCCAGCCAGAAAGCTATAGATTTGATTGGCGTAAGTCGATAGCCCTAAAAACACCACTAATACGATTACAACGACTTTTAACAGGCGATTACGTAATTCAATCAGGTGGCTGATAAAAGGCTGCGCAGCCTCTTCGAAACTATTCTGGCTCATGGGGTGGTTTAACTTTTTCTAAAAGTTCTTCAGGCTTTGCGGTAAGTGAATCTTTAATAGAATTTGCGGCATCAGTAGTCTCATTGATTGCCGCATGAAACTCCTGTAACTCCACCTGCTCTTTAAATATCTGACGGATTTCTTCTTCGTGCAATTCCTGTTTTATTTCTGCCTTAACGTTAGCCATCATGGCACGTGACTTACCTATCCAGAAGCCTGCAATTCGCGCCACTTTAGGCAATCGTTCAGGGCCGATGACCAATAAACTGACCAAACCGATCATGATAAGCTCGGAAAATCCTACATCAAACATATCAGACTTTTTCGTTTTTCTTGGAAGTGACTTCGCCTTCTATGCTTTCATCTTCATTTTCGGCGTGTTTTTTGTCTTCTTCACCTTCTTTCACGGAAGCGCGAAAACTTTTAATGGCTCCACCCAAATCCGCGCCAATATTGCGCAGTTTTTTTGTACCAAAAAGTATAATAACGATAACCAATATGACTAATAATTCTTTAATGCCAATGCCCATTTCTTACTCCAGTGATCTATAAATATTAGCTGATGTTACTTAAAGCAACGTAATTATTCAGTCCCCCCTCTTTGACAAAGAGGGGGTAGGGGAGATTTTATTAGATAAATCCCCCTCGGCCCCTCGCTTTGCTCTCCC
>CAIMDR010000516.1 GCA_903839795.1 uncultured Methylococcaceae bacterium
CAGCCTCTCCAAACAGTTTAACCACTGTTCTTTTATTGGGTAAACAAGGTAGCCTCTGCCTTGTTTACCTTTTTTTTACGGATGATTTTTAACGGGTAAATCGGGAGGCAGTCCTTGCTTAAGTCCCGGATACTTTTTTATAAAGTGTGTGATATGACACTCTGAGAGCGTTAAATAACATAGTTTAATAAAGCCAGCTTTCACTTATAGGCTCTAAACCCCCATTAAACATGGCTTGATAGAATTGGCACGGTGCTTGCTTTACTGAATATTGTTAATGGGCGCAAGGGCACGCTTAGATTTCGGGTAGATATTTCTAATAATAATTTAAAGGTGTAAATATGACTTATACAAAACAAGCGGCCATTCAGCCAACAAAAAAACGCGGTTTATGGGCATCGTTAAGCTTAAGCAGTGCGGCAATCGTGTTGCTGGGACTTGCCAATCCGGCGGCTGCGCATGTCGAGTACGCTGATTTAAGCGATCCTAATCAATCTCCAGGCGGTGTAAACTCAGGTTCTTTTACCGACAATGGTTGGTATCAAGGTACTACGCCTCAACTGGGTGACAGTCACGGTTTGGCGGGTGGCACTTTCTACAGTTTTCATCTGGCTCAGCTTGCAGGGCAGCCTACCCAATATTACAGCGTAAATCTTAACTTTAAGGATTACAGCAATACCGGACTGCTAAATCCTGCATTTACCCTTTACTCCGGTCTGTTACCTACGGACTCGCATGATGACACTCTTATCGATCCTTTAAATCCATCTCACTTTGTAACAACGCCCGCCCCGGCACACAGCGTCAAGAATGCCTCTCCTGTTGATACCGGCTTGGTTGCCGATGCCAATGGCAATATCTCGCCTTTTCGTGACACTGCAAATATTTTCTATAACGGACAATTTGACGCATTGCATAGCTGGAGCATGGCTACCGCAGGGATTGCCGGAGAATGGGCCGTTATTAACTATTTAACGCATGTAGGACCGAACGGCGGCAATTCGGTGTCGTTACTAAATTACCTTCTGCCGTCCGGTGATTACACCATTGCTGCGGGTGGCGGTAATGCAATCAGTAACGGTAATGAATTAACCGGCATTCTCACCTTTAATTCAACAGTTACCGCCGTTCCACTGCCGGCATCAGTTTGGCTTTTTGCTAGCGCACTGGCTGGATTGGGCACATGCAGAAAAAAACGTATCGCATGATGCAAAGATACTAAAAATCCGGAATATGGAATAACGAACAAAGGAATTAAAAAGGAAAGAACAGGATGTTTTCCCAGGTAGGGGGCTGTACCTCAGCAATGCGGTATGTTAAGTAACGGCTGCTGGACGTTTAAATCTCGTTTGGCATGCTTATATTAAATATTGTCAGTATTGAACTCCCTCGATTGCCGACAACTTTCGACAACAACAATTGGATTAACTATGAAAAAATTAGCATTAAAAGTCTCTATTTTGGCAATCGGTTTGGCTTCTGGTCAAGCAATGGCGCACGTTGGCTACGGTACTTCTTTGTACGATCAAGCGGCTAATACTTATGCACCTACCGGTACTGCCGGTTTAAACCCAACCGTAACCAGCAACGGCGGCTACATCGAAGGCTTGCAAACTGCCTTCACAGCTAACTCCCATGACAACAAGTTCCGTTTTTTTACCCTGACTACAACATCACAAGTTGATTTTACCATCACCGGCACAGCCAACCTTAATGGCGCAGCTGTACTTAACCCAGGGTTCTCATTATTTCATGGTTTAGTGCCTGCTGCATCTCATGATGGCGTTGGTGATACTGCCTTAGTGGGTGGTGTGTTCAATCAAGCGGGTTATGATGCTTTAACGCCAGCAGTAAAAACCTATCTGGCCAACGAAGCCGGTTATGCTTCGTGGTCGCCTTTTGCAGCTCTGAACGTAGTCATTGATCATGCTAAAGGCTTGACAGAAGGCACAACCGCTGCCAGTGCAGCAGCCACTAACTGGGGTGTTTATGATGCCAATGGCAACTTTAGTATGGGCAACAACCCAGGCTTGACTAACACTCTCACTTACACAGGTATTTCAGGTGCTGACGCTGCTACAGGTTCTGGCATCTTGGGTGCTGATGGCACGGTTGATAATAAAACATCCTGGTCAGGCATCCTGAATGCCGGTACTTACAGTCTGGTTATCGGCGGCGCGAATCAAGCAGCCTACGACAAACTGTTTGCTGATGCAGTTGCTTCAAATAGTGGTTTAGGTACCAATGCTGCTTTGAACGCTGCTTATCTCGCTGATCGTTTGGCTGGAAACTCCAGCATTGCTTTCCACGTTTCAGCCGTTCCTGTACCTGGTGCAGTCTGGTTGTTTTTATCTGGCATGATGGGCGTGTTGGGTTTAAACCGTCGCAAAAAAAGCGCGTTGTCTGTCGCTATGTAATAGCTTAACGCTGTTGCCATTGGGCAAGCAAGACACGGATTGTTGTGCTTGTTTGTCCAAGTTTTAGTTAAGCGGACATCAGTCCGCTTTTTGAGTTTAAAAAATAGCACTTCAAAATTTGGTTTTTAAACAGGCGCATTCTAACCCTCGCCGCCTCCGGGAGAAGCAAGTAGCCGAATTTTGAAGTGCGTTAGATGGTTACATTGGCATTCCGGCAGGATTGACGGAATCAAAATTACAGCGATGTGAAAGAAATACGACTTAATTTAAACATTGAACCTACGGAAAAGCTTGTGCTAATAAAATGGTTATTTAAACCGCTGACACTTTTACTCATGCTGGGCAGCTCCCAGGCTTATGCGCTACACGAAGGGCAAGCGGCTCCGCAGTGCCCGTCCGCCTTAACTGATAAGGGGCAACAGTTTGATTTAACTGCGTATCAAGGCAAGGTGGTATTAATTGATTTTTGGGCAACCTGGTGTGGACCTTGTCAAAAATCCATGCCTTTTTTAAACGGTTTACGCAATGAACGCCATAAAGACGGTTTTGAGATTGTTGCCATTAATGTGGATGAAAATACCGAGGAAGCCCGTGAATTTTTAAAGGCGCATCCGGTTGATTATCCGGTCGCCTTTAATCCCAAAGGCGAATGCCCCGGCATTTTTAATGTAGAAGCCATGCCCTCTTCTTTCTTTATCGATAAAACCGGAAAAATCCGCAAGATTCATTTGGGTTATCGGGATGGCGATCAAACAGAAATTCGTGAGCAAATTTCTGCGTTGTTGGCGGAATAGTGCGGGTTTGTCGTATTTTACCGAAGTTATTGTTATTGCTGATTGGCGTTGTCGGTAGCCAGGGCTGTAGCTCTGTTGCCGCTTGGGAGCGCGGCAATCTTGCCAAAAAAGAAATGGCGCTGGATCCTAATCCAAACCTAAGCCATATACGCGACCATATTTTTACCAGTCGGGAAGCTTCGCAAGGTGGACGCGCTAATTCTGGAGGTGGTTGTGGCTGTAATTAAACTGGGAAAAAATCGGACGCTGGCGGCGTTAACGACCGCCGCACTCAGTTTGCCGGGGCTGGATGCCGGTGCCGCAGTGCCTGTCGCGAATGCGCAAGGCAATGTCGCGTACGGAAATTACCAGGAAAGCGGTAATCGTATGAATGTGCAGATCTATCATGTCGATGGAATAGTATCGCTGACCGACAGGATAGAACTTGCCTTTAGTTATGACCGGGATACTTATACGGGCGCTTCGCCGGCTTATAGTATGCCCGCGACGATGGCTAATCAGTCTTATGATACGACCGGCCTTTCCAGTAGTTATTATCAGAACCAGGTTGATGCCCACCTGCCCACTTCGGCAGATGTTATCTCGTCTGCGTCAACGGTATCAACACAAACTTTAATGGGTACTTATCCAAGTTCGACCAGCGGACTACCCAATTTTCAGTCTTACTGGAATGGATTGGAGGCTTTATACCAAACGAATCCAGGACATTACGATGCGCTATATTTTGATCCCGTAGCCGGTACATTTGACACCAATACAATGGTTCAGAGCAAAGAATTTGTTATGGCGGGTATTAATAATGCCTTAAATAGTGTTGTGCCCACAGGCACACAAACCATTCAACGTTTCCAGACGCAACCGTTGGAAACCCGAACCCAACCTACGTTTGGTGCCAAATACTATTTTGATAATTCCACGTTGGGGCTTTCCGGTGGACAGTCTGATGAACCGGATTATGTCTCCACCTTTGGCGCAATCAATTTTAGTCATGAATTTAACGAAAAAAAGACCACGGTGTCCGCCGGTTATAATGTGGCCAATAATGCCATTTACCGAAATGAGGGTATGTCAATGGCACCGCCAGGGGTGGGTTTGGGTATGGTTATGCCACCCGACTGTACAGGGGGTAAATGCATGCCTACCTCGCACCTTAATACCTCCAGTATGTTTAACGGAATGAATCTGGGACTGACTCAGGTGCTTGCCAAAAACACCTTATTCAATGCCTCTGCGGGCTATACCAATCAGTCGGGGTTTTTAAGCAACCCGTATAAGGCTGTTTACATCCGGGGCGAGGTAACGCCAGAAGAATATTATCAATTATACGAAAGTACACAAGGTGGGCCAAAAGCAGATTGGAGTTCAATAACAAAGCTGGACATGCTTGGCCTGGATTTATTCAGGGAAAACCGACCCAAGGAGCGTAACCAATTTAATTTATCTACCGGCGTTAACCAATATATTCCAGCATTAGATGCCTCGTTACATTTTGATTACCGTTTTTACCACGATGACTGGAAAGTTAACTCACATACTTTTGAGTTTAAATGGTTTCAACCACTGCCGTTTGGCATCACAGCGACCCCCAACGTACGCTATTATTCTCAATCACAAGCCGATTTTTTCGCGCCGTATTTTTTGGCACAGCGTGCGGATAACCACTATTCCAGTGATTATCGTCTATCGGCATTTGGTTCCTTAAATGGCGGCTTGACCCTGTCCAAGAAATTGGGCAAGGGCATTACACTTGAGGCCGGATATGACTATTACATGCACGCCAGCGATCTTAAGTTGGGTGACGGCGGCAGTGGCAGCTATGCCGACTTTAATTATTACATGGCTCATGCCGGTATCAATGTAGATTTGTCGGCCCCGGCCAGTCTGTTTGGCGGCGGCGATAGTAACAGTCATGAACACCATCATCATCACACGCACTTTGGCAGTCTGCCTCCCGCCGGGGTCATGTTTGGGCACATGATGCATCAGAGTAACGATGTCATGATTGGTTATATGTATATGAATAGCCAACAGGGCGGCAATATGCTGCATGGCGGTCAGACGGTCAGCGATGCGTTACTGGCGCAGGGTGCCAGCATCCCCATTGATCCAGGCTCAATACCTGCGGGCGGTTTTCCAACAACACAACAGATTGCCGGTTTAAACGATGCTTGTCCGGGCTATGGGGCGGCTGGAATTAACAAATTTACGGATTTTGGCTGCTTGGTCAAGCCAACGTCGATGGTTATGGGGATGCACATGTTCGACATTATGTATGCCCCGACTGATTGGCTAAATTTGATGGTAATGCCTCAATTGGTCGATATGAAGATGAGCATGAGCGGCGATTTACGAACGCCAATGGGGCAAAACCAATCAATGGACTGGATGAACAGTAGCACTGTTAACGAGGTGATGAGTCCTACCGATGCCAATTCAATGTACGCCGGAATGAATCATAACGTGTTTGACCTGGGCGATACTATAGCAATGACTTTAATTAAGTTATTTGATAACCCCAATCACCATCTTCATGTCGGCATAGGCGGCAGCGCACCGACTGGGAGCGTTTCGGAAGTTCATTATCAGGTAGCTTCGGTGCCTGTACCGGGAGGAATAAATCCAAATACCGGCCTACCCGGCAGCAGTATGATGGGACCTTTTTATCCGGTAAATATTAAAGTGTTGCAGGATATTGGTATGCAGGCAGGCAGCGGCACTTGGGATTTTAAGCCCAGCCTGACTTATAACGGTCAGATAGAAGATGCTTTCTGGGGGGCGCAGTACAGCTCTGTTAATCGTTTTCAGGATCATAACAAGTCGGGCTATGCACTCGGTGACACGTACCAGGCAACGACCTGGGCGGGCTATTCGATGTTTAATTGGGTATCGGCTACAGTTCGTGGTGTGTACACCCAACAAAACAAGGTGCGAGGCGATCTTTATCAAATTCAGGCTTCACAGATACTGGATGGCACTAATACCGATCAGACCGGGCATGATACCGTCTCACCTGTAAATTACCCGCAAAACACCGGCGGCCATTATTGGGATGTGGGCTTGGGGGTGAGAATGATGGCTCCTAATGGCGCATTTGCCGGCCATACGGTTAGTTTTGAGTGGTTGCAACCTGTCAAGGATGTTGTTAATGGCTATCAGCTTGAACGCACTGGTTCCTTTGCCGTCAATTGGAGCTACATGTTTTAGTTTACCATCCCTATACACTAGATACCTGCACGCTCTTCCCACATCCAGAGTGTACAGGGATGTACTAAAGCAAACCTCGAAATAGAAGTTACAAGATTTACCAAGCAAGAGTATAAAAAACGGGCTACCCACTTCATTCAGGATAAAAATACCGACGTTAGACCTGTCAGGTTTATAAAACCTGACAGGTCTGCCCCGTGTTAAGTTGATAGCTAAAAAACGACTCCTAATGAGTCATAACTAATTTCTCCAGCGTAGCTGGCTCTTTATTTTGTAGGTGCCTCTAATGATTAAAGCTATAACACCCCATTTATCTTGCTCATTACTAGGTCAGATTATTATTGAAAATCATCCATCTACTGTTTCTTCTCATACAAAATTGAACATCAAGAAAAATATTACACGCGGTATCGTAGTTGTTTTGCTGGGTATAAGCCAACAAGCCTTGGCGCATATTGAATATTACGATCTTAACCAAGGCTTACAAATAGGTGATTTAACGACGGCGGGTAAAATTGTGTCCACCGCACAATATGGGGCAAACCCGGTTGTGACCGGTGCTGGCGTAGGCGCTGCAACCAACACCAAATCTGACCGTCCGCTTAATGACCCAACTCAATGGATTGCACCTAATCAGGCTTACACGGGCGTCGGCAACTTTAGTGGTGTTACTTATGACCCAGCAACTGGAGTGGGTACGGCGACCGTAACCGTTAATGACGTGACTGATTATGGTTGGGGAGATGGTACAACGGCTACTTTGGGCGACACCCATAAAGTAGATTTTTTCAACTTTCGTCTGGCACAAGCTGCTATTGTCACTATAAGTTGGAATGTCGGTGATGCCACTGCTTATTACGATAGTGGTTTTACCTTATACAATGGCGTTGGCAGTTACCAAGGCCATGATGATGCCGTTGATGCTTTAAATCCAAAAAGTAGCGTTCCACCTCCAACGCATAAGGTTCAAAATACCTTTGATACCGGCTTTGTGACTGATGTACAAGGTATTATTGCGCCTTATCGTAATACCACCACAGGCGTACCTACCTATACTGGCCAGTTTGACGCCTTACATGGCTGGGGTGATGGCAACACAGCTGGCAATTGGAGTACCTTGGGGTTTAATACGGCGGTACATACCCTTCGCGGTACTGTAGGCACCGATGGTTACTCATTTGATCCCGCTGATACCCTGCAAACCTTAACTATCACCCTGCAACCCGGCAATTATACCATTGCCGCCTCCGGTGCTTTAAACGCTATTGGCTCACAGCCCAGCTTTGGCTCAACCAATCTGAATGGTGTTTTAACCTTTAAAGCAAAACCCGCTCCACTGAATCAAACTATTGGCACGATCAACATAACAACAAACCTGGCAGTTGGAGCCACCACTACAGTCAGCGCAACCAGCAGTTCCGGGCTTGCTGTCAGTTTTAGCTCTACTACACCCGCTATCTGTTCTGTTACTGGCACAAACTTGACAGGTATTGCTAATGGAGTCTGTATTATTGCTGCCAACCAAGCGGGCAATGCTAATTACAACCCAGCTCCGCAAAAGACGCAATCAATCAGTATCGGCGGTAGCCAAACCATAACATTTGGCACTATGCCAAATATTCTTGTAGGCGTAACCAGCAATATTTCCGCCTCTTCCTCTTCGGGCCTTCCACTGGCCTTTAGCACTTCCACAGCCAATATCTGCTCTGTCAGCGGCAGCCTTGTTACCGGTATCGCTTTAGGTATCTGTAACATTAACGCCAATCAGGCGGGCAACGCCAATTATTCGTCTGCATCTCAGGTAACAAAATCTGTCACCATCGTGGCGACACAAGCTATCAGTTTTGGTGCTGCACCCGATATAGCGCTTAGCAATACGGGAACTATATCGGCTATTTCTTCTTCCGGTCTTCCTGTAAGTTTGACCTCTACCACTCTTGGAATATGTACTATCAGTGGTAATGTCGTGAAGGGTGTTGGACCGGGAAACTGCATCATTGCCGCAAATCAGTTAGGTAACAACAACTACAATGAGGCTGCCCAGGTTACACAAACCTTCTTGATAAAAAAATACACCCAAGTTTTAATATTTGGTGCAGCGCCATCGATTGCTACGGGCAAAACCGGTATTGTTTCTATTCCCAACGGCGCGAAACTTTCAGCTTTCTTCACTTGGAGAAATCCGGTGTTTTTTACTTCTACCACACCAGGGATTTGCACAGTCAGTGCAAATATCGTAACCGGTAAAGCAGCCGGAATTTGTACAATCGCGGCTAATCAAGCGGGTAACATACATTATTCAGTCGCAGCTCAGGTTACACAGTCATTGACTATCAGGCCTTAATATTCGTATAAAGTAGCCACTACGATTCACATAAAAAACTTACAACCTAAAATAATTTAATACCATGCCACTAAACAAAACCAGTCATACACAACCCGCGTTACCTGCAATCAGTAACAGTTTTCTTTTTCTGACCATTACCATCAGCGGCGGTGCGGTGATGATTCTGGAGTTGCTGGGCACCCGTATTATCGCGCCGTTTTAC
>CAIMDR010000517.1 GCA_903839795.1 uncultured Methylococcaceae bacterium
CCAAAGTAGCGATGCGGACGATTGAAGCCAGACTGGAACGTAACCCAATCCTACCCAAATGGGACATCTTGATTCGACCCATCTGATGGGTAAATTAATTTCCGGAAATCACCTTAACTCGCAATAAATAAGCCCCCACTTGAGTGACTCCACACGTTTAACTTAAGGGCAATGACGTAACTGAGACCTTGTCAGTTTGCGCTACCAACTAAAGCGGGACAGCTAAATAAAACAGGCCTATTGATTCCGGGAGCGCTGAGCCCCAGCTCGGCGTAGTGACTAATAGTCAGCAATCGGTTTGACTATCCCGTGCCGAGCTGGGGCTCGGCGTTCCCCGAAAGTTATTTATCCCGGCTTAAGTTGGTAACCTGAAAGTCGATACCTGGCTACGGCTTAACAACCGTCATCATGACTAAACCTTACCCGTTCCTCGGCTGATCGCCCCAAGGCTTTGGCAAACCACGGTGGCGGTGCGTCAAATACCTTTTGAAACTCTTTTAACTGTTCCACCGCTTCGGTGACGTCCGGAATCTTGATTGGGTAAATATCGGCGCGTATGACTTTTGCCGCAGCGGGGCCGCCAATAGATTGCACAAACATAACGTGACAATCTTTTATCAAATTGGCACGAAACAGGTTTCTGTCATCACTGCTGTCGGCTTCAATGGTTGAGCGTATGTCGACCAGTTTATAAGTATCCTGCGCTAACTGATAAACCAAAAAACGTATGCAGGAGCCAAAATGTCCGTTAATCAACGCGCCGCTGTTTGAGCCGATGGCGACCCGAATGGAGTCTGGCATCTCGCCGTCTTTATAGGGTAATATTTCCGGCAGATCTTCATCTTCGGCCTCGTCACCCCACAGATAACGCACCGCCAGTTTGATGTTGGCAAGACCGATGCCAATATCTTCGCCATCTTCTTCGCCATCCAGGCTGCCCAAGCCGGTTTTAAGATTGGTGACAGTGATGGCTTTTAATTTTTCATCATCCAAGGGTGAGCCCAGTCGCTCATGTAATATTTCAAGCAACCTCGGTATGTCGATACCGGGTAAAATGCGTGAGGCCAAGGCAATGCGTAAGGCGAGTTCGCGGGGTATTGCTTCCATTTTAATCTCCTGATTTAACGGGCTTTGATAAGAGTTTAAGTATTTTTCGGGTAGACGCTAAATCCAACGCCGTAAAATCGTCGTGCGTTATAAGGTCTTGATCAGCGCCAGCCGCCACGAGTTGCTCAACCACTTTCTCTCTGCTACTGGATGCAGCAAAAATAAGTGCCGTAGCGCCGGATGCGTAATTTTGATAATTAATATTAATGCCGGCATCAATCAGCGCAGCAATACACGCGCTGTTTTCTGCATAACAAGCGGCCCACAAGGCGTTATTACCATAGTGATCAATAACATCCAAGTCGGCACCCTGTTCGATCAAAAAATGGACGACCTGGAGGTAACCTTGCTGACTTGCCAAAATTAAAGGATAAATATTGGCATTGTTTTTCAAAAGCGGTTGGGCTATGGAGAAATAGTTATTTTGTAACCAAGCCCCTATTTCAGGCCTCATTTAAGGCTTCCTGATGTTTATCTTTCCAAGTGGAATAACCGCCTTCCAGGCTGTAAACATCCGTAAAGCCAAAATCATAGAAAAACTCGGCAAGATGCTCACTGGCATGGCCGTAATAGCAATAAATCAACAAACTGCGCTGCTTATCGCCGCGTTTAATTAAAGAGTCTTTTAACCCTTCGTGAACATGTAGGGCATCTTCTAAATGTCCGATGCGATAATCTTTTAAATCCCGACAGTCCAGGATCATCGGTTTGGCTTCTTTAATCAATTTTTCAGAATCAGTTATGGAAATGGTTTTGTATTTCATCGTATTATTAATGACTTTAGAAAGTCATCCCTCAAAAATCGGTAGTTGTTATAAAGCTTACAAAAAAACAGCTTTTGTTGTTGGGTGTTTGATTTTTAGTCAGTTTGGTTACCCACTTAGGAACATGCGTGAAATAACTTGACCATTTATATACCCTCACCCCAGCCCTCTCCCGGTGGGAGAGGGAGCAAGATGCCTAAGTTATTTCATGCGCACTCCTTAGGATGTAAAGCCGACTACTTAATTAACAAGCAAATCATTTGCCAACATTCAAAATCACCTTTACTTATCAGGATCAACCAGGTTTTCAGGCAAAAAAAAGGCGTCCTAGCCGAGAAAGTAGGACGCCACAGGTATCAAGCACAGGAGAGCGACACAAAGGAAAAGGTTGTACATATTAAGACGGTACAGTTTGACGTTAAGTCGTTCGTGGTGAGCCTGTCGAACCATGAGCGGCTTAACCATTCATCCTTCGACAAGGCTCTCCTGAGGTATCGAAGGGCTCAGGACGAACGGTTAAACTTTGTCCCGTCTTAAGTTGGTAGCCAAAGCCTTGCAGCCGTAGCTCTTCTAACGCTTTTGCAGCGGTCAATCGTGTGTAAGACACTGAGG
>CAIMDR010000518.1 GCA_903839795.1 uncultured Methylococcaceae bacterium
ATCAGGGCCGTATTTTTCAATGGTTTTAATAAACGTATTGGCAACCAAATCCAGTGCGTCAGTCCAATTGGCATCACGACCATCGATTTTGGGTTGCAGTAGCCGACCCTTCAGTTCTATCGTTTCTCCGAGCGCCGAGCCTTTTGAACAAAGGCGGCCAAAATTGGCAGGATGTGACGGGTCGCCACTGATAGTAACTCGGTGGTCTTGCTTGCCGACTAATGCGCTAATGCCGCAGCCTACGCCGCAGTAAGGGCAGGTGGTTTTTATGGTGTTATTCATTAAAAATCTCGTGGGGTGGGCAAACAGTACATAAGCATTTATAGAACACGGATGACACGGATTTCAACGGATTTTATTTTAGTCGAAAAACCTAAGGAACGTACATGAATAACTTGACGCTTTATATTCCCTCACCCCAGCCCTCTCCCGGAGGGAGAGGGAGCAAGATGCCTAAGTTATTTCATGCGCATTCCTAAGTGTTTATCCGTGTCTATCAGTCAAATCCGTGTCATCGGTGTGCTATTTTTTAACGGCATCAGGTTTTTACCGTATTGCTTTTCTTCGTGACTTCGTGGTGCAATGTTTTAAGTAATTTCGTGGTGCAATGCTTTAAGTTATCCTGCCAAAAATAAGTCGGTTCCTTATGTCAGCAACAGGCGTTTTTTTCTCCAGCAATTCCTGATACCAGCTACCATCAATGGTGTCGCCATAGAGGACAGCGCCGATTAGTTTGTTGGCTTTTATGACCAGTTTTTTGTAGATGCCTAAAGCTGAATCAGTAAAATGAATGCTTTCGCAGCTGTCATCGCCCATAAAGTCGCCGACAGAAAATAAATTAATCCCGGTCACTTTGAGTTTGGTGGCCGTAGGCAAGGTGATGTATTCGGCGACACCATGAGCGCTTAAATGATTGGCGCATACTTTGGCTTGTTCAAACAACGGCGCGACCAGTCCAAAGGTATCGCCGCGATGTTGGATACATTCACCGACGGCATAAATACGGGGGTCGTAACTTTGCATCGTATCATTGACCACAATCCCTCTTTCACAATATAACCCGGCTTCTTGAGCCAGTGTTATATGGGGGCGTACACCGATTGCCATAATAAACAGGTCACAGGCCAATTCGCTGCCATCTTCAAAAAGAACGGCTGTGATGTGACCGTTTTCATCGCCGATTAACTGTTGGGTTTTGGCGGCCATCTTAAATTTTAAATGGCGTTGCTCCAGTTCTTTCTGGAGCATTTTGCCGGCTTGTTGATCCATTTGCCGATTAAGCAAAACGTCATTGTTATGAATCACGGTAACGTCCATGCCTCTCAGAGCCAGTCCGTTAGCCGCTTCCAGACCTAATAAGCCACCGCCCAGCACCACCGCTTTGTTATGGCTTTTACTGTAAGTCAGCATTTTGTTAACGTCGACAATATCGCGAAAACTGATAACGCCTTCCAGATCGTTGCCTGGAATGGCGGCGATAACCGCTTTAGATCCCGTGGCAATCAACAGTCGGTCATAACCCACAACGGTGCCGTCTTGCGCATGGACTTTTCTGTTTTTCCGGTCTATGCGCACCACCGTTTTATCCACGCCCGCATGCAGTGTTATGCCGTTGTCGCTATACCATTGGCGGTTATTGATAAAAATATCGTCAAGGGTTTTCTCGCCGCACAATACCGATGACAGCATAATGCGGTTGTAATTACCGTAAGGTTCGGCGCCGAAGACAGTAATGTTGTATTTACCCGGTGTGGCCGTTAGCAGTTCTTCTACGGTACGCATACCGGCCATGCCGTTACCGATAACGACCAGGCTAAGCATGGGTAATACGGACTTGAACGCTACCGTTTTCTATACGGACAGGATAGGCCGGTATGGTTACCGTTTCATCTTCAAGACAGACACCCGTTTCCAGATTGAAATGCTGTTTGTATAACGGTGACGAAACCACCGGTTGGCCTTTAATGTCGCCGATTAAACCTCTTGATAATACATTGGCACCGCCAAAAGGATCGTAATTATTAAGGGCATAAACGGCGTCTTCTTTGGGCATATAAAAGAGGGCGACCTGTTGGCCTTCAATCAGGGCGCAAATGCCGGAGTCCGGTTGTAAGTCATCAATCGTGCACACAGGTTGCCAACGGGACATTACGCCACCTCCATGATTTTAAAATGTTTCCGCTCATTTTCATCAGCGGGTCGAATTTGTCCACGTTCTTCAACGAATACCACTTGCTCATCCGGTTGGTCACTATTAACAAAGTG
>CAIMDR010000519.1 GCA_903839795.1 uncultured Methylococcaceae bacterium
GCGTTGTATTCGTTTCTTTGCACCATGCCGATATTAAAAAAACCGGCATATTCCCAGTAACAAAACGATTTAAAAGAGCTTTGATCGCGGTCACGATAATCCTGCGGCGACTGCACAAAGCCGACGTTTTCATTATCAAAATACGGCACCATACAGTTAAGCCAATCCGGCGATAAAATATAGTCACTATCAATGACAGCAATAATTTCTGCATCGCTGGCCGTTTGCTCAAGGGCATGATTGATGGCACCCGCCTTAAAGCCTGGCCAGTTTTCCAGATGGAAAAACCGAAACATAGGCCCCAGCCGTTCACAATCATCACGCACCGGCTCCCATACCGCCGGATCTTTGGTATTATTGTCCATCACCAACACTTCAAGATTGGGATAATCTACTTTCGCCAAAGCCTCAAGCGTTTTACGCACCATCATGGGTGGCTCGTTATGGATGGGCAAATGCAGCGAAACTTTGGGATATTTAAAATCAGCGCCAGGTGCCAATGGCTGAAAGGTTCGCTTGGTCTTTCTATGCCAAATCACTTCCGCAATTTCAAGACTTTCGATCAGCAAGATAACAACCGCCATTACCTGCATCAACAACATAACGCCAAAAAATACCATACTGAGATTGGTTTGGTATTGCTGGGCACCAATGGAGGCAGACCAAAAAATTACCGAAACCGCAAGATTGGCACACACGCCAAAAAATAATATGCCGGGAAGTTTTAAAGTACTTCGGGTAAATAAGAAAAAACCCATTAACACCACACTAAAACCAGCTGCGCCAGTCGCCCAGTTTTTCCAACCGGGCATAGTCAAAACATCTGCGTCCATCGGGTATTTAGGTTGTCGATCGGCGTTAAAGATGCCCCAATAAGCACCCGCTGAACCTTCTATAGACTTTTTCCAAGGTTGATCAAAGGCTTCGACGATATAATAAGTAACCTTTTCAATATCAGCCCGATTAAGAAATTCACGCAAAAACTTTGCCTGGTTGGATACCGATGCTTCCGCATGTTTAAACGGTTGACCATCTGAAGGCCAGCCGACTTCAGTGATAATAATCGGTTTATTGGGGTAAGCCTGTTGAACGGCATGGAAACGGTCAAAAACATAATCAACAGCATCATCTGCGGCAATACCTTCCCAATAAGGTAAAATATGCACCGCTATAAAATCAACTTCAGCAACCAGCTCCGGGTTTTTCAACCAGACATCCCATGTTTCTGAAGTACTCACAGGACGCCAACTGCTTTTTTTAACTTCGCGGATATAATTAATCAAGGCCTCTTTGGTAATATCAGCACGCAACAAGACTTCGTTGCCCACCATCAGCCGTATAATTTTAGGATTATCCTGGCGACCCACCTCAATTAAGGTTTCGATTTCCTGGCGATTTTTTTCCAGATTGCCATCAATCCACGCACCTAAGGTTGTATTTAAATTATGCTTGGCCGCAAGTGCAGGAATCTTGTCCTGGCCCTTAAGTACGCTGTAAGTTCGAATGGCATGAACCTTATCGGACAATAAAGCCAGATCGTTATCCATATCGGCTTCACTGGGGTAGGTCGGACCATTTTGCGTATCTTCCTTGCGCATGGGGTCATAGGTAACCCCCAGCGTGGTCTTGGTCCATGGCTCTAATTGCAAGGGGTTATTAATATAACTCCAAATACTGAAATTAATAACAACGAGCAATGCGACTACAAATAGAACAGCTATCTTTCTTTTCATCTGGGTATTGGAATTATCGCCTGAAGCGAATATCGAGTGTTTGATTGAGGATTGTTATTGGGGTCTATCGGTTTGACTTAAGTAATCCCGCTTAAAATAACGACTGTATGGGTCAATAACTTATTGGTCAGACATTGCTTATATAGATTTTCAGAAATTAAATTTTCATTTTTCAACACTACAAACCAGAAAAGTAGTGCTGTTCTGCACATCACTTGGAAATTATTTATCTGAAAGTCTATAGCAACATAAGGCCGACTGAAATCGCTCAAACAGAAGACTATTTATCATTGGAAATCACCTTTTTCCTGATCTTTACAAGAAATTAAAATAATGACACATAATATCTTACACGCGTTATAACATTAACAATAAATTATTTAACCGGTTAGGCCCTGACCATCGTTGTATTTTAGGTAGATTCACGGATTAAATTTTTTACAGGCTGTAAATCTGTAGCAACAGTCTACTCTTGGGCCGCATGGAATATCGCTTAATTAAAACAAACCACCGCCATAAATGGCCTTTTTTCCGGATAAAAACTTAACCAATTTAACCGCATGTTCATCCCCTTTTATTATTTCCAAGGGATGACCATGTAGCTTGATACTGGTTCCCGGTTCAGGAATGGTTTCCATAAACTCAATAATAAGCCCGTTAAGTGTCTTGGGCCCTTGTGTGGGCAAAGACCATTGCATAACGCGGTTTAATTCTCTAACCGTAATAGTGGCATCAACCAGATAACTACCGTCGCTTTGTTTTCTGGCGGTCACATCGTCCGTAATCAGTTCGCCGACTATTTCTTGCAACAAGTCGTCCAGAGTAACCAAGCCCTGCACATCACCGTATTCATCGACAACCAGACCTATGCGAACCTTTTCACTTTTAAACCTAAGCATTTGAGTATGCACAGGGGTATTTTCAGGAATAAATGACGGCTGGGTCAGCAAGTTTATAATGGTTTGCTTGTCA
>CAIMDR010000520.1 GCA_903839795.1 uncultured Methylococcaceae bacterium
CTGACTTCATCAGGTGAGTTGTACCAGACGATAGAGCCATAATGTCCGGTCAGCGGTAAAAAGGCCTGCGGGCCGCTAGGCAAAAAGCGTTGCCAGGTTATATCCTGTTGCCCATAAGCCGTTTCAATATAAATCACCAAGGCATGTTGTTTATAATCCCAACTGGTCACACCCAAACCTGCCGTTTGCCGGACTCTGGACTGACCGCCATCGGCTGCAACCAGAACGTTTGCAGACAAGATTCGTCCGTCTTCCAGTTCTACTTCGCCGGGTTTTCCGGCAACGTAATTGATTTTTTTGATACTGACAGGACAAATTAATTCAATGTTATCAAATGCCTGCAGGCGCTCCAATAACGCCAATTGAGTTACCCGATTTTCTACGATGTAACCTAACTCAGGATAATTAATATCATCACTGCAAAATTCAGTATCACCTGCGGTTTCCCAAACACGCATCCTTCGAAAAGGGCAAAAGCGTCGATTGACGACACCCTCCCAAGCTCCGACGGTTTCAAGGATATTTTTAGACGCAATACTCAGCGCAGAAACCCGCATATCATGCGGTTGATCAGGTGCATAAGGCGCAGGTGGCGAGTTTTCGATAACCGCAACTTTTAATAAACTGCCGCCCAGACTGCAAGCAACGGCAGCTCCAACCATGCCGCCGCCTACAATTACCACATCAAATTTTTCTTTCATAATTAATCGACCATAAATTCAAGCATCCAACATACATGGAAAGATACCATACTTATTAAACGATTAAGAAAAAATACCTCAATTAGGTATAGTTAAATACCGGTTAGCGGTTAAATTTAGCTGAAGCGTGACGGGAATTACACCCCCGTTACTCACGTTTTTAAAGCTGTTGAGCTCTACAGGCGTTTCGGTCGAGGTTTGCAAGACGCGACCTGCATCAATTTCCACGCTTTGAGTGAAAATTATATCAAGAAATTTTGACCTTGGTTTTTCTTCGTGCACTTCGTGTCTTCGTGGTGAAATGCTTAAATTTATAAGGCATTAATTGTTAAATTTTATAGTCATTGCCTGTTTTTCGGTTAAACCAATTTATAACGCTTTTTTGAATACTTGCGATTGTTTAATAAGTGTTGTAAAACATCACCTGACAGGCTTGTTTGTCATCCGTATAATTTAGTGGTTTTGCCCGTTTGCGTCTTCTGATGGAAGCCTTGGCACGAGTGCAGGACGAGGGTTTGTAAAGGGACATAGCAACCCTTTTGTAATATTCTTTTAGAGGTGATCATGAGTCAAAGTACGTTACCAGCCAGACAAGGTTTATACGATCCACGCCATGAACATGATGCGTGCGGGGTCGGTTTTATTGTTCATATTAAAGGTCACAAAAGTCATGCGATTGTAAATCAGGGTTTGGACTTACTTACCAACCTGACCCACCGTGGCGCAGTCGGTGCCGATCCTTATGCGGGTGATGGTGCGGGAATTTTGATTCAAATGCCCGATGCTTTTTTACGTGCCGAGTGTGAAAAACAAGGGTTGTCACTGCCGACTGAGGGAGACTATGCGGTAGGTATGGTGTTTTTGCCACGCGATGCCTCTGACCGAACCCGTTGCGAAACCCTGTTTGCTGAAATCATTGCACAAGAAAAAGCGCTGCTGTTGGGTTGGCGTGATGTACCGGTTGATAATCATGACTTGGGTGAATCGGCGAAGCTGGTTGAGCCCTTTATCAGGCAGATTTTTATCAGGCGCGGTGTGGATTGCCCCGATCAGGATGCTTTTGAGCGCAAATTGTTTGTCATCCGCAAACAAGTCGAAAACGCCGTTCGTGATTCAAATTTAACTAATGGCCATTGTTTTTATGTGCCTTCGTTATCGACGCGTACTTTGGTTTACAAAGGCATGTTGCTGGCGAATCAAGTGGGTCCGTTTTATCCGGATCTGAATGATGAACGTATCGTCAGTGCGCTGGCACTGGTGCATCAGCGTTTTTCCACCAATACCTTCCCGACTTGGGATCGCGCCCATCCTTTCCGCATGATTGCCCATAATGGCGAAATCAATACCTTGCGGGGTAATATGAATGGTATGGCGGCGCGTCGTCATTCCATCGCGTCTAAAGTATTGGGCGAGGATGTTCATAAGCTGTGGCCGTTAATTGCCGAAGGACAATCGGATTCTGCCTGTTTTGATAATGCGGTTGAATTATTGGTGGCCGGTGGTTATACACTCGCTCACGCCATGATGTTGCTTATTCCCGAAGCCTGGACGGGCAATGTTTTAATGGATGAAAAATTGCGGGCGTTTTATGAATATAATGCAGCCCTTATGGAGCCTTGGGACGGGCCTGCGGCAATTGCTTTTACGGATGGTCGTCAGATTGGTGCGACCTTGGATAGAAATGGTTTACGTCCCGCGCGTTACCTGGTCACTGATGACGATTTTGTAATCATGGCATCAGAAATGGGTGTATTGGATATACCTCAGCATAAAATTATCAAAAAGTGGCGTTTGCAACCTGGCAAAATGCTGATGATTGATACCGTGCAAGGCCGCATTATTGATGACGCAGAATTAAAAGCGGAGTTGTCGGCTCGCTTGCCGTATTCTGAATGGCTGGATAAAACCCGTATTTTAGTCTCCAAATTACCGCCTGAAATTTCAGCGATGGCACCGGATGCGGCCACGCTTTTAGATCGGCAACAAGCATTTGGCTATACCCGTGAAGATATTGAGTTTATCTTAAAACCGATGGCGCAAACAGGCCAGGAAGCCATCGGTTCAATGGGGATTGATGCAGCGTTGGCGGTACTGTCTCAACGTCCGCGATTGTTATACGATTATTTTAAGCAAGGTTTTGCCCAAGTCACCAATCCCGCCATCGATCCGATTCGTGAAGAATTGGTGATGTCGCTGGTTTCGCTTATTGGTCCACGCCCCAACTTGTTAGGGTTGGACGAGGGGGGAACGCATAAGCGTCTGGAAGTGGAGCAGCCTATTTTAACCAATCAGGATTTGGAAAAAATTCGTCGCATTGAAGCCCGTTCGGCTGGCGCGTTTAAGACGAAAACCTTTACGCTTTGCTATCCTTCCGATTTAGGTGCAAGCGGCATGGAAGGCGCTCTTGATAAGCTGTGTCTGGCGGTAAAAAATGCCGTCGAAGAAGGCAATAATATCTTGGCGCTGTCTGATCGTGATTTGGATGCGGCTCATGTTGCCATTCCCGCCTTGTTGGCAACCTCTACGGTACATCACTATCTCACCAGCGAAGGTTTGCGTACCAAAGTGGGCTTGGTTGTCGAAACGGGTGAAGCGCGAGAAGTCCATCATTTTGCCTTGTTGGCTGCGTATGGTGCGGAAGCGGTTAATCCTTATTTGGCACTTGATACCCTTTCCGTGCTTTGCCACGAGATACCCGACCTGACTGAGTACGAAGCGCACAAGCGTTATGTCAAAGCGGTTTCCAAGGGCTTGTTAAAAGTGATGTCCAAAATGGGCATTTCGACTTATCAGTCTTATTGCGGCGCACAAATTTTTAACGCCATCGGGTTGTCAGAACCGTTTTTGGATCGTTATTTTACCGGCACCACCAGCACCATTGAAGGAGCCGGTTTGACTGAAATTAGCGAAGAAACCCTGCGCCGTCACCGCTTGGCGTTTGGTCATGCGCCGTTGTATAAAAATGCGCTGGATATTGGTGGGGAATATGCTTATCGCATACGCGGAGAAGCGCATACCTGGACACCGGCCACCATCAGCACCTTGCAACATGCCACGCGCACCAACAGTGCGGAAGGTTATGCGGATTTTTGTCGTTTAATCGATGAGCAAAACGAGGCTTTACTCACCTTACGTGGCTTAATGACGTTTAAGGAAGAGCCCAATCCGGTGCCGCTGGAAGAAGTTGAGTCGGTTACGCAAATCCTCAAACGTTTTGCGACCGGCGCGATGTCGTTTGGTTCTATTTCTTATGAAGCCCATACGACCTTGGCGATTGCCATGAACCGCATCGGCGGCAAATCCAATACCGGTGAAGGCGGCGAGCTTTCAGAACGCTTTACGCCCTTGCCCAATGGCGATTCCATGCGTTCTGCAATCAAGCAGGTCGCTTCCGGACGTTTTGGTGTGACCACTGAATATTTGGTCAATGCCGACGACATTCAAATTAAAATCAGTCAGGGTGCCAAACCGGGTGAGGGTGGACAATTGCCCGGGCATAAAGTGGATGCGGTGATTGCCAAAGTCCGTCATGCCACGCAAGGTGTCGGTTTAATATCACCGCCGCCCCATCATGATATTTATTCAATTGAAGATATAGCGCAGCTTATCCATGATTTAAAAAACGTCAATCCCCAAGCGCGAATCAGCGTCAAACTAGTGTCCGAAGTGGGCGTGGGCACAGTCGCAGCAGGCGTTTCCAAAGCCCATGCCGATCATGTCACCATTGCCGGTTATGACGGCGGCACCGGTGCCAGTCCAATGAGTTCAATCAAACACGCCGGTTTGCCCTGGGAAATTGGTCTGGCTGAAACGCATCAAACTTTGGTGCTCAACAAGTTGCGTGGCCGGATTGCCGTGCAGGTTGATGGCGGTTTGCGTACCGGACGTGATGTTATTATCGGTGCTTTATTAGGTGCAGACGAATTTGGTTTTGCCACCGCGCCTTTAATTGTTTCGGGGTGTTTGATGATGCGTAAATGTCATTTAAATACCTGTCCGGTCGGTGTAGCCACCCAAGATCCCGAGCTTCGGAA
>CAIMDR010000521.1 GCA_903839795.1 uncultured Methylococcaceae bacterium
CAAGCCCAGACCAGTACCTTTAGCTTTGGTTGTCACGTAGGGCTCAAAAATCTTTTCAATTTGCTCATCTTTAATGCCGGATCCGTTATCATAAAGCGCTATTTCTATAAAATCAGTGTTATTTTTCTGCACTCTGCGCAGACTTATTTCGATCAAGCCAAGAGCACCGATCGCTTCCAATGCATTTTTTATTAAATTATGCAGTACCTGCCTGATGCTGACAGGATCACCATTAATCATCAACGAACCCAACCCGAACCCGGTTTTAAATTTTACGCCTGATTTTAACGCATAAAGTGCCAATACCTCCTTAACCAGACTTGGTAAATCAATATCTACAGTCTGTTTTTTGGAGGGTTTGGCGTATTCAGAAAAATCATCTACCATTTCTTTCATCGCCTCAACCTGCTGCACAATGGTTCGGGTTGAGCGCTGTAAAATATCCGCGTCAGTGGCTCCCAGTTTTGCCGCCAACTTATGTTGCAATCTTTCTGCGGATAGTTGAATAGGTGTCAACGGATTTTTGATCTCATGAGCCAATCTTCTCGCAACCTCGCCCCAAGCCGCATTTTTTTGGGCCTGGATTAAATCGGTCACATCATCAAAAACCACCACAGCCCCAACGCGAAATCCTTCTTGAGAAAACAGGGGAGTTCCCCTACACAACAATTCCTGACGACCATTAGGCCCTAAAAAAGCAATTCGTTGCTGCCAAATATCATCTGCCTGCTCCACTAACCGCTGAATTGATTTTAGCGGCTCTGCCAGCTCGGAATAGTTCTGGACAAGCTCCAATAAAGTCCGCCCTATAAACTGATTAACATGAATATGAAAAATTCGGTACGCTGCCTGATTAGCCGTGCGAATGTTATACAAGGCATCAAAACTGATAACCCCTGCCGTTAAATTGGCCAGAATGGTTTCCAGATAGGCCCGCTGATTTTCCACTTCAAGGCCAACTTGTCTGGTTTCATCACGGGCAACTGCAATACGATGCGTCATATCATTGAATGATTCCACCAAAAAACCCAGATCATCTTGGGCAATAACCGACAACTGCTGATCATAATGACCTGAAGCGACGGCTTGCGTGCCTTTAACCAACTCTTTTACCGGCGCAGTAATATTTCGGATACTAATAAAAGCCACCCATATCGCTGCCAATAAACTCATTAATAAAACCAGCGACAGCGCCAGCGAGAAACTCATTTTTAAGGAATTTCTTAAATAATTCATCTCCTGATAACGTACAAAAGCAAATTCAACAGAATCCGCCAAATCCGAAATCCTGACCGGCACCGGATATAACGCCTGTAAATATTGCGGCTCTCGGGCTTTAACCGTGACAATAACACGCACCATCAACTCTTCTTCATGTGCCGGTGCCAAAGCCACGTAGACGGAATTCTGGCGCAACTGCAACCAAATATGTTCATCCGGTAAACTCGGCAAAATATCACCGGGGTTAATACTGCTTGAGGCAATAATTCGACCCTGACGAGAAAACAGAGTCATTTCCGAGGCGCCCGAAAGCTCACGCAAATTTTCTATCTCCAGCGTCACCAAATTTTCAGAGGAATCTTGCAGCTTTTCCGTCAATTGCTGCGTTTGTTTTAGATGCATGCGCATGCGCTGATCCAATGACGCTTGACTAAGTTCCAGTGCGTCTTCCATGGCACGGTCTATTTCCACGTTAAACCAGCTATCAATACCCTGATGTAAAAACTGCATGGAAAAATAAAACACAATAACGGCCGGCGCCAATGCCAATACCACAAACAACGACACCATGCGGGTAGTTAACCGTGACCCCGCCTCTCGTCTTTTGGTATGCTGAACCAAAGAATAGATATTGGCTACGACCAATATCAGCAGCACAACAGAACCCAAGGCATTGAACAACAACAACCAGGAATACATTGCATTTAACTGTGATGATTCCTGCATAGCCGAACTCATCAACTGCAACGACAGCAGAATCAAACCAAACAGAATTAAAACAGAAAGATTAACAGGGAGTTTTATTTTTTTAGCGGCCATAGTGTCCAATCACTGGATAAGTACCATTGCGGATCAATGTAGGCAATCGGGCGCAACGGCAAAGGCAAGGCATCACGATCAAAACTGACTTTCACTGCACACACAACTTGTTTTTGAGGGTCAAGTTGCGCCTTCTCTATCAGTCGAAAGTCGCGTAGCGCAGACATCAACTCCAAGGCGGCAGACAACGTGGAAAAATTATAGACCTCACCGTCCCCCTCATTTCTGACCCGATACATATTAAGCAAAGCATGATATTGAAGCCGATAACGTATCGCGGTATCAACCAGCGTCTTGTCCCAGAGACTATCCGGATGCTGCAACAACTTAATTTGCAAATCCCAAAATAAAGGCACACCGTTTTGCAATGCGTCTTTTGCTTTTTCACTTAGGTTATAAATAATGTCCGCAGATAGCACATAATGGTTGCCTTGGGACGTTATTTCGGCTTGTGTTACTTCGGCTGCAAAGTTATCCGCGTAACCGCAAAATGGCAACAGCCCCAATAAAACAGCACAAAAAAGACGACAGAAAAAGCCTCTACTGCTTCCTGATACGCGCATAATAAAAACCATCCATCGACGACTCACCCGTCATAATCTGCCGACCATGACTCCCGGCAAAGCCCCACTCGGCATCAATAGGTAATTCCACGGCATCCGAATATTCTGCCAGAAAAGCTTCTATTTGTTGTTCATTTTCCTGTTTCAGGATGGAACAGGTTGCGTACAGCATAATGCCGCCGGGCGCTAACAGTGGCCAGATCGCTCGCAGAATGTTTTGCTGCAAAGCTTGCAACGGCTGAATATCCTCTGCCCTGCGTAATAACTTGATATCGGGATGGCGACGAATAACGCCTAATGCCGAGCACGGCGCATCCAATAAAATTCGTTCAAAAAATTGACCATCCCACCAGTCTTCAGGCTTGGCTGCATCGCCCACCACCAACTTGGCGGGCAGCTTTAAGCGCTGTAGGGTATCGCTGACTCTCTGCATTCGGGACGCCTCTATATCAACAGCCACCAATTCTTTTAGCTGTGGCTGAGTTTCAAGGATATGCGCCGCTTTACCACCCGGTGCCGCACAGACATCCAATACCCGCTGTCCGGGTTGCACATCCAACAATCCTGCCGCCAATTGTGCTGCCGTATCCTGAACCGAGATAATGCCGTCGGCAAAGCCGGGCAACAAATCAACGGCAACCGGTTTATCAAGAATAATCGCCGACGTACAAAAGCTGACAGCAACGGCTTCAATGCCCTGCTCGCTTAATTGCTGTAAATACTGATCTTGGCTAATGCGTGCCAAATTTACACGCAACGCCATGGGCGGTTGCCGGTTATTTTCCTGAAATATGTGCGGCGCCTGCTGCGGCCAATCTTGCTCAATTTGCTTGATTAGCCAGTCAGGATGACTGATAGCTGAAGAATGCAGGTTATCGGCTTTCTGCTCAAGAATTTCCTGCTCTCTCAGATAGCTTCGAAGTAATGCATTAATAAGCGCTTTAGCCCAAGGCTTTTTGCGTGCGGCCAACACAGTTTCCGAGACGGCCGCATGAGGTTTTACCCGCATGTACTTGAGCTGATATAAACCCACTAAAGCCAAGGCCTTAACAGACTGGTCTTTAAGCGGTTTATCGAGTAATTGGCTTAAAATAAAATCTAATCGGTGATAGGTTCTGCAAACGCCATAGCATAAAGCCTGAATAAATGCCCTGTCTTTGCTTGATTCCACCGCTTGTAAGGCAGAATCCAAGGCAGCCGTTAACGACTGCCCATCTTGTATAACGCGTGATAATACCTGCGCCGCAATTAATCGTATATTCACTGACTATTCAACCTAATCTTACCCCATTAACATCATGAGCATTTAAAAACGCCTGAGCCGACATGCGTTTTCCGCCTGGAAGCTGAACTTCATGCAAACGCAACAATCCTTTTCCGGTTGCCACATCCATACTTTTATTTAGGCTGCTTACAATACCCGGCGCTACATCAGTATCGCCAGCTATCGCCTCGGCCTTCCATATCCGCAATACAGTGCCTTGATAAAGCGTTTGTGCCACGGGCCAGGCATTTAAACCCCTGACTTTTAAAGCCAAGATACTGGCTGACTGATTCCAGTCGATAATCGCTTCGGTTTTTGTTAATTTTTCAGCATAAGTCACCAGACTTTCATCTTGTGGTTCAGCGGGAATCAGTGCAATTTCCATCGCTGCCAGCACCTTGCTTAAGCCTGTCGCGCCCAACACAGCTAATTTATCATGTAAATCGCTGGCGGTATCGTTAGCGTCAATGACATACTCTTCCTTATGCAACATATCACCCGCATCCAATTGACGGACTATTTGCATGATGGTTACACCGGTTTTTTCATCACCCGCCATTAATGCCCGTTGAATAGGCGCAGCGCCACGCCAACGCGGCAATAATGAGCCATGGACATTAATGCAACCCAGCTTGGGCACAGCCAAGGCGGCTTCCGTTAAAATCATGCCGTAAGCGACGACCACCATCAAATCTGCATTAAATGACTTTAATAATTGCAAATCCTCATCAGCCTTTAACGTCAGTGGCTGAAACACAGGAATTGAATGACTTAAAGCAAGCTCTTTAACCGGACTGACATGTAATTGCCGCCCCCTGCCTGCCGGTCGATCCGGCTGCGTATAGACGGCACAGACTTCGTATTTGGAATCCAGCAACATTTGCAAACTGGGTACAGCAAAATCCGGCGTTCCGGCAAAAATAATCTTCATGCTTAGGTATTTTCCATTTTATGAATTTTTTCCAACTTCTTTTTGATTCGCTGTCTTTTCAAGGACGAAATATAATCAACAAACAATTTCCCGTTCAAATGATCCATTTCATGTTGAACGCAAACAGCCAGCAAATCTGTCGCCTCAAATTCAAAAGACTGACCGTCTCTATTAAGTGCTTTTACCCTGATATGCTCTGCCCGCTTTACCTTTTCAAAAAAACCGGGTACAGAAAGACAGCCCTCTTCGGACTCTTTAATACCATCCTTTTCAATAATCTCAGGATTTATTAAAAAGAGTGGATCATCTTTTTCTTCACTGACATCAATGACAATAACCCGTTGATGCACATCAACCTGGGTAGCCGCCAAACCTACACCGTGCGAGTGATACATCGTCTGAAGCATATCATCGACCAGTTTTTTGATTTTATCATCGACCGTTTTTACCAGTGCGGCTTTTTTGCGCAATCGCTCGTCCGGAAACTCGAGAATAGTTAAAATACCCAACAAACTCTCCACTAAAAATAATTCCATATTGGAATTTTATATTAATTACTATACACTTTGAATGCACAAAGACTAAAAAAGACGCCACCACAAATCATCATGATTTATCGATCACTTTTTGGATTTATCGCTTTTTTCATCCTTAGTATAAATACTTGGGCAGAAGAAATACAAATAAACCCTAATCATCCAAACCAATACACCGTCGTTAAAGATGATAACTTATGGCAGATAGCGGGTAAATTTTTAAATCACCCTTGGCAATGGCCTGAACTATGGCGCAACAATGTCCAAATTAAAAATCCAAATCTGATTTATCCGGGCGATACTATTTATTTTTCCATTGTAAACGGAAAGCCACAGCTTGGCTTGTCCAAAAATGCACAACCCGCCCAATCGTCGACAGACTTCCCGTGCGTTATTACTGAAGAAACCGTTAAAAAAGGTCGAACAGACTTTGCCGTTTCCGAATCAGGAAAGCTATTGCCTTGTATTCGCGAAACAATAATCAAAAAAGCGATTAACTTAATCCCTTCTGAATCTATTGCGCAATTTTTAACCTCACCCAAAGTGGTCACCGAAAACGAAATCAACCGCGCACCTTATGTTCTTGATATAGTCGGCGAACATCTCATTGCCGGCGCAGGTGACAAACTGTATGTGCGCTCGATAACCCAACCAGAAAGTGTGTCCTATACCGTTTTCCGGGGCGGAAGCGCCTACATCAGCCCCGAAACCGGTGAAAACCTGGGGTATGATGCCGAATATATTGCTGACACCACGTTGCAACAACTCGGTGACCCGGCAACCTTATTCATCACTAAATCAAGCAGCGAGATTCGCAAAGGTGACCGGGTCATGCCAAAAACAGAAGACGAGGTAACCTTGAACTATTTCCCGAGACCACCCGAAAAAAGCATCAATGGCAGCATCATCAGTGTTCTTGGCGGCGTGTCTCAAATAGGACTTTATAATGTAGTGGTTTTAGATAAAGGCACTAAAGATGGTATCCTAGCAGGACACGAGCTGAACATATACCAAAAAGGCAAAACTATCAATGACCCGTACAGCACTATTAAAAACGATGTCGTTAAGCTGCCCGATGAAATTGCCGGCACCCTGATGGTTTTTCGTCCCTTTGAGCGCGTCAGTTACGCGCTGGTTATGAAAGCCACTCAGGCCATTCACATTTTAGATAAAGTTAAAACCCCCTGAATATAATTACCCAAACCAACGACAACGACTTAAAATACTGGCTTGCCCTATTACGCACGCCTGGCGTTGGTTGTCGAACATTTCTTGGCCTGCTGCAAACGCATACACCTGCGCAGTTATTTGCAGAATCGACTTCAGCACTTTCGGCTTTAGGCTTAAAAAGTGCTATTATTCAAAGCATCAAAAATCCGGACTGGACTCTCATAGATTACGATTTATCTTGGGTCGAACAAAAAAACAATGCCGTCATTACTTTTAATGATGCCAACTATCCTTCACAATTAAAGGAAATTGCCGACCCGCCGCCCCTTTTGTTTGTTCGGGGTAATCCGGATTTATTGTCGCTCCCTCAAATTGCCATAGTGGGTAGCCGCAACCCTTCCTCTATAGGTGAGGAAACTGCCTTTAACTTTGCCAAAACGCTCAGTCGCCATGGTTTTGTCATTACCAGCGGCTTGGCTTTAGGCATTGATGCGGCCAGTCATCGAGGCGCACTCAATGCGAAAGGTTATACCGTTGCGGTAACAGGAACCGGACTGGATAGGGTATACCCTGCCCGACATAAAGAATTGGCGACTGAAATTGTTAATACGGGCGTCATGATTTCAGAGTTTCCACCCGGCACTACCGCCAAAGCTAATCATTTCCCAAGGCGAAACCGAATTATCAGCGGCTTGTGCCAAGGTTTGCTGGTTGTTGAGGCGGCCAAACAAAGCGGCTCATTAATTACCGCACGAATGGCTTTAGAACAAAACCGCGAGGTTTTTGCCATTCCCGGCTCGATTCATAACCCGCTGGCACGCGGCTGTAATGCACTCATCCGTGAAGGCGCAAAACTTGTCGAAACTACCCAAGATATTCTTGAAGAATTAAATCAATACTATCAACAAGATGACAAAACAACACCCATCACGATGGAATCAATACTTGACCTGGAGCAACAAACATTATTGAATCACGTTATGTTTAGCCCAACGTCCATTGATAAACTGGTTGAAAATACCGGCGAATCCGTTGAAGTTATTTCTTCAATGCTACTGATTCTGGAATTACAAGGTTACCTGGAAGCAACCGCTGGCGGTTGCTATATGAGAGTAAAATAATCATAAACAACAACACACTATGAAAGAAAATATTTTTGATGTCCTGATATATCTGTTTGAAAATTACATGGAAGATGAAATTGAACTGCTTCCTGACAGCGATGTTATCAGAACAGAATTACTCGAAGCAGGCTTTGAAGATTGCGAGGTTAATAAAGCGTTTGACTGGCTTGACTCACTGAGTCTGCAACGTGCCATAAAACCAACGGTTACCTCTGCATTTCGTATTTTCTGCACTCAGGAAATAGAAAAACTTGACCTTGAATGCCGCAATCTTATTATGTTTCTTGAACATAATGGTATTTTAAACTCAAGCAACCGGGAAATTGTCATTGATCGGGCAATGGCACTGGACGATGAAGAAATTTCAATGGAGAAGTTAAAATGGATTGTGTTAATGATTTTGCTTAGTCAACCTGATGAGGAAATTGCTTTTTCCAGAATGGAAGATATCGTCTACGACCTTGTCCCTAACTATTTACATTAAAACATCAGGCGAAAGGTAAAAGACTAAAGGCAAAAAAGAATGTACACTTTCGCCTTTAGCTTGTCGCCTTTCGTCTTTAGCCGTTCGCCTTTAACCCTTTTAAATAAATGAGTAAAAATCTTGTCATTGTAGAATCGCCTGCAAAAGCAAAAACCATAGAAAAGTATTTAGGCAAAGACTTTCACGTCTTGGCCTCTTATGGACACGTTCGCGACTTGGTTCCCAAAGAAGGAGCCGTTGACCCTACCCATGACTTTGCCATGAAATATGAAGTCATTGATCGCAATCAACGTCACGTTCTGGCTATCAGCAAAGCACTTAAAGCCGCAGATACCTTATATCTGGCAACTGACCCTGATAGAGAAGGCGAAGCTATTTCCTGGCATTTGCTTGAGCTGCTGAGAGAAAAAAAGTTGCTCAAAGACAAGCCGGTGCATCGGGTAGTCTTTCATGAAATTACCAAAAAAGCGGTTACTGAAGCCATTGCCAACCCGGAAAAATTGGACATCAATTTAATCAACGCCCAACAAGCACGACGGGCTTTGGATTATCTGGTGGGTTTTAATCTGTCGCCCTTGTTATGGAAAAAAATTCGTCGCGGCCTGTCAGCCGGTCGCGTACAAAGCCCTGCCTTACGCATGATAGTTGAGCGTGAACTGGAAATAGAAGCCTTTAAAACCCGTGAATATTGGACTATTGATGCCGCACTGACGGCGCATGATCAAAACTTCAAAGCCAAACTGACTCAGTTTGATAATGAAAAACTGACTCAATTCAGCATTACCGATGAAGCACTGGCAGAAAAAACCAAACAAGCGCTACTAACCGCTGCAGACGGCCAGCTATTGGTTTCCAAACTGGAAAAGAAACAGCAAAAACGTAATCCTGCGCCGCCTTTCATCACCTCTACCCTGCAACAGGAAGCCTCTCGTAAATTGGGTTTTACGACCAATCGCACCATGATAGTTGCCCAACAACTGTATGAAGGTATTGATATCGGCGGAGAAACTGAAGGCCTGATTACCTATATGCGTACCGATTCGGTTAACTTATCGGTAGAAGCGGTCGAGGATATGCGTGCCCTGATTGCGGAAAAATATGGCGCTGAAAATGTACCCAAAGAACCCCGATTATTTAAAACCAAATCCAAAAATGCCCAAGAAGCGCATGAAGCAAGACGCCCTACTTACCCGAGACACTTACCCAGCCAGATAAAAGATCACCTCAGTGTTGAACAATACAAGCTGTACGATTTAATCTGGAAGCGCACCATAGCCTGCCAAATGATTCATGCAACCCTTAATATGGTGGCTGTTGACTTAAGCTGTGGTGACGGCAAACACCTATTCAGGGCAACCGGTTCCACCATTGCCATCCCCGGATTTATGGCGGTTTATCTGGAAGGAAAAGATGACAGCAAGGAAAGCGACGATAAGGAAAGCTTTTTGCCGCCTCTTGAAGAAGGGCGACCCGTGCAACTGAATGATATCATTGCCGGCCAGCACTTTACCGAGCCACCGCCCCGTTACGGCGAAGCCAGCCTGGTAAAATCGCTGGAAGAACATGGCATAGGTCGACCTTCAACGTATGCATCGATTATTTCGACCCTGCAAAACCGTGAATATGTCACCCTCAACAATAAGCGCTTTTATCCTACCGATGTCGGCAGAATCGTTAATAAATTTCTGACGGAGCACTTCACCAAATACGTCGATTATGATTTTACGGCTAATCTGGAAGATGATCTGGATGCCGTTTCCAGAGGTGAAAAAGACTGGATTCCGTTAATGCACGCATTCTGGCAACCCTTTCATGAAATGGTTCTGGATAAAGATGCCAGCGTCCAGCGTAAAGATGTCACCCAGGAAGCCATCGATGAAAAATGCCCTGAATGTAGCAGTCCCCTATCAATCCGTCTGGGAAGAAATGGCCGGTTTATAGGCTGTACCAACTATCCCGAATGTTCCTATACCCGAAATCTGAATGATGACCCCGGCGCTTCTGATGAACCTGAAACGGTAGAAGATAGAGCCTGCCCGGAATGCGAGTCGCCGTTGGTTTTTAAAACCGGTCGCTATGGAAAATTTATCGGTTGCAGTGCTTATCCAAAATGTCGTCATATTGAGCCCTTGGAAAAACCGGCTGATACCGGTGTCGAATGTCCTCAATGTAAAAAAGGCAGTATTCTTAAACGCAAATCACGCAACGGAAAAATTTTTTACTCCTGCTCCGGCTATCCAAAATGTGATTATGCACTCTGGAATACGCCTATCAATGAACCCTGCCCGCAATGTAGCTGGCCTATTTTGACGGTAAAAGAAACCAAAAGACGTGGTGTTGAAAAAGTCTGCCCCCAAAAAGAATGCAGCTATGCCACGCCTTACGAAGGTGATCCAGCCGATGTTCAAGGACCTGCAGATACAGAAGCTGTGTGTTAACTGACTTTATAAAACATTGTCCACGAACAGCACGAAAGACACGAAAATATTTACTAAAAGAGTCTGGATTGTAAATATTGATTTTTTCGTACTTTACGTATGTTCTCTCATTCCCCAGCTCCAGCTTGGGAATGCAGACTTGGAAGCTCCAGCTTCCCGTCATGCAGTGCGGTAGTGGCAAAACGTTTGGGACGGGGTTGCAAACCCCGTCC
>CAIMDR010000522.1 GCA_903839795.1 uncultured Methylococcaceae bacterium
AAGACACTCAAAAAACAGGGAACGATGGACATTACATGTGGAATTGATTTTGGAACGTCCAACACGACGGTCGCTATTGCCAAGGACAATAATGATCCAATAATTTTGGTTCCGGTAGAGGTTATTATTTAAACCTGTAAAATGGCGACGACCAGACCGCCAATCACAACACCCACACTACAAAAATGATACAACAGTTGGATATTTTATTAACAAACCCTTACTTACTGACGACCTTGGTGGGTCTTATTGGTTTAATGACGGGCAGCTTTCTTAATGTGGTTATTTATCGTTTACCGATAATGATGCAACAAAACTGGCGTAAAGAATGCACTGAATATCTGCAAATCGACCCCACTGAAACAGAACCCCGGCAAGAACCGTTTAATCTTTCTTTACCTTTATCCCGCTGCCCTCATTGCAAGACACCCATTAAGGCCTATCAAAACATACCGGTCATTAGTTACCTGTTTTTAAAAGGGCGCTGTGCCAGTTGCAACAAACCTATTTCTATACGTTACCCGCTGATAGAAACGTTTACTGCCCTATTATCTGCCATCGTTGCCTGGCATTTTGGCTACACGCCTCAAACCGTATTTGCCTTGGTGCTCACCTGGTCACTGATCGCGCTAAGCTTTATTGACATAGACCATCAGTTATTACCGGATAATATTACCCTGCCCGTTCTTTGGCTGGGCTTGTTGTTAAGTCTGTTTGGTTTTTTTACCGAATCTCATGCCAGTATTATCGGTACAATAGCGGGCTACACCAGCCTTTGGCTCGTCTTTCATTTATTTAAACTGGCAACAGGCAAAGAAGGCATGGGCTTTGGTGATTTTAAATTACTGGCATTATTCGGTGCCTGGTTGGGTTGGCAATATTTACCCGTTATTATTTTATTATCCTCATTGGTTGGCGCAATCATTGGCGTATTGATGATTATTTTTGCTAAACGCAATCATAATACGCCCATTCCTTTTGGCCCTTATTTGGCTGCTGCCGGCTGGCTGGCCTTGTTGTGGGGCAGTGATATCAATCAATTTTATTTAACAACGGTGGGCTTATAAAAGTATGTTAAAAATCGGCCTTACCGGCGGCATAGGTTGTGGAAAAAGCACGGTTGCCAACATTTTTAAGCACTTAAAAGCACCTGTTATTGATGCAGACGACATAGCCCACCAGTTGGTTGCTGTCGGACAACCGGCACTCGCCCGGATTGAGTTGGAATATGGCCCGGACATACTTAACAAAGATGGTTCGCTTAATAGAACACGACTCAGAGAGCTGGTTTTTTCAGATGCCCAACAAAAACAAAAACTGGAAGCCATTTTGCATCCTTTGGTTTATCAAGCCATACAAACAGAACTTAAGCAATTAAACGCGCCGTACTGCATTATTTGTATCCCGTTATTATTTGAAACCCAAATGACTCACTTGGTTGACAGAACACTGGTTGTTGATTGTCCGGTTGAAACCCAAATAGAACGCTTACAAAAACGCGACAATATGACGATAGCCAGCATACAAGCCATTATTGACACTCAGGTAAACCGGGCCTTTAGAAAAGCTCACGCCGATGACCTGATCGATAATTCAAAAACCGACGATAGACTTGCAGAAGCCGTTAAAAAACTGCACAATTTCTATCTTTCTTTAAGCACTTGCCAGGAAAATTTTGTCTGTGAATAACACTACTACTTATGAGTTTCCACTCAATGAACGAATTCGTGTCTTCATAAGGCTTGAACAATTATTTCAACAATTTATCCACTTTTCGACGGGGGATACCATTGCCGACAAACGGGCTGCAATTTCCGTGCTGCTGGATATTATGTCTATTTTTAGACGTAACGATCTAAAATCTGAAATTCTAAAAGAACTTGATCGTCAGGCAACCGTACTCAATAAAATTGCCGACAGCGACGGTGTTGATAAAGAAAGGCTGCATGAGATACTGGATCAACTCGCCCAAATCAGTAAAAAACTGTATGCGGTTACAGGAAGAATTGGTGTCAATATTATGGAAAGCGATTTATTCCAAAGCATTGCCCAACGTAGCTCCATCCCGGGTGGTACCTGTTCTTTTGACTTGCCTGAATATCATTATTGGCTGGAACAGGATGAAGCAACTCGCGCCAAAGACCTGCAACACTGGAGCAGTCCGTTTATTGACATTCATACCGCGATAGATTTTATTCTAAATTTTATACGCAACAGTCGAGCCGCCAAACATGAAGTTGCGAGTGCCGGCTTTTTTCAAATCAGCCTGGATAAAACCCAACCTTTCCAGTTGATTAAAGTAAACATCGACAAATCCATCCCCTGCTTTGCCGAAATAAGTGGCGGCAAACATCGTTGCACCATCCGGTTTATGGAACCCTCTGTCGGCGACATTCGGCCGAAACAAAGTACCGAAGATATCCCCTTTACCTTAACCTGCTGTTTATTCTAATGACATCAACCGATAAACCCATCATCGTAAAATGCCCTACTTGCCTGCGTCTTGTTCCCTGGACGCCTGAACAGGAACATAAACCTTTTTGCTGCGAACGTTGTAAGTTAATAGATCTGGGTGAATGGGCGATGGAAGAAAAAAGAATTCCCGGCGAAGCACTCGAATTGGAAAACGATGACGGAGAGGATGCTTTTTTTCATTGAAATAAATCAAAAGCTTTTTGTCCACGAAAAACACGAAAGACACGAAATAAAAACAAAGAAATCATTAGGGCTTGAGTCAGCGGAAATACTAAGGTACTGTTTAGGCTATTATTTGTCTGCTTATACGGCTCTGCAATGAAATAAACCTTTTGATCTTTTGATCTTTTGCTTTTTTCGTGCTTTTCGTGTTTTTAGTGGACTAAAGCGGCTTAATAATCTCACTCCAACAGCTTAACGTTTAATAATGACAAATCACACTCCCATCGGCCCGGTTATGCTGGATGTTGAAGGCTTAACCCTGGCGCAGCATGAGCAGGAAAAGATAAACCATCCCAATACCGGCGCGGTTATTCTTTTTTCCCGTAATTACCAAAATCCGCAGCAAGTTACCGAACTGATTAACAGTATTCGCGCGGCACGCAAGGGCGACATTCTGATTGCCGTGGATCAGGAAGGCGGCAGGGTGCAGCGGTTTCAAACCGGTTTTACGCGCTTGCCGCCTGCGTCTTACTATGCAGAAACGCCGCAACTTGCAGAGTCCGCGGGTTGGTTGATGGCAGCAGAATTATTGGCCGTAGGTGTTGATTTTAGCTTTGCGCCGGTACTGGATATTGATTGCGGTATTAGTCAAATCATCGGTAATCGCTCTTTTTCAACTGACCCGATACTGGCAACGCAACTGGCCAGCTTATTTAGAAAAGGCATGAAGACGGCGGGTATGGCGGCGACCGGCAAGCATTTTCCGGGACATGGCGCGGTGGCGCTGGATTCACATCTAACCTTGCCGACCGATGACCGCGACCTGGACAGTATTCGGGCAAAAGATTTTTTGCCGTTTAAACACTTGATAAACGAAGGTCTGGAAGGCATTATGCCGGCGCATGTTCTTTATCCAAACATTGACCCCAATCCTGCCGGTTTTTCAGCGTTCTGGATTCAACAAATTTTACGCCAAGAATTAAATTTTAACGGCACTGTTTTTAGTGATGATTTAAGCATGGCCGGTGCGGCATCAGTAGGCGATTTTACTGAGCGAGCCAGACTGGCACAACGTGCCGGTTGTGATATGTTATTGGTTTGCAATAATCCGGTTGCGGCCGAACAGGTTCTGGAGGCATTACCCATCACGCAAGACCCGCTTAGAGAGCAACGACTTAAACGGATGCAAGGCAAGCCTGAACAATCCAAGGGCTTTATCAACTCTGAAAAATGGCAACAAATTTCTCATCTTATTAATCAACTTATTCAAAAACATGCTTAAAGAAATAAAAACTGTTCAGAAAAATGCCGATTTGCTCTACAGCGAACAGGAAGTAGAAGCGGCGCTGGATAAAATTGCCAAGCAAATTAACGTGGTCTTGGCTGACCGTAACCCGTTATTACTCTGTGTTATGAACGGAGGCATAGTCGCGGCCGGTAAATTGATTACCCGTTTAACCATCCCGCTGACCATAGACGCCATAAACGCCAGTCGTTATCAAAACAAGACCGCCGGTGGCGTTATTGAATGGCTGCTTAAACCGGCAACGCCTCTTAAAGACCGCACAATTTTAATTATTGATGATATTCTGGATGAGGGCATAACCTTGGCTGCCATCCATGACTATTGCCTGGAACAGGGCGCAACAGCGGTTTATTGCGCCGTGTTACTGGATAAAATGTTGGGTCATGAAAAACCGATAACGGCTGATTTTATTGGTCTGGAAGTGGCAAACCGTTACTTGTTTGGTTTCGGTATGGATTACAAAGGTTATTTACGTAACGCAGCCGGTATTTACGCCTGCTCAGAAATCAACAAGGAAACAGCATAATGACAAAACTTGCAATTATTGGTGGCACCGGACTCACTCAACTCAGTGACTTAATCATCATCAAACGTGACAAACTGACAACACCTTATGGTGCCCCTTCAGCTGACTTTATTACCGGTGAGCTCAACCAAAAAGAAGTGATATTTTTAGCCAGACACGGCAACCCGCATACGATTGCACCCCATAAAATAAATTATCGCGCCAATATCTGGGGACTTAAACAGTTGGGTGTTGAGCAGATTATTGCGGTGGCCGCTGTGGGCGGAATTACCGAAGCCATGCTGCCTGCCCATATCGCCATCCCCGATCAAATCATTGATTATAGCCATAGCCGTCTGCATACTTTTTTTGAAGATGAAAACTATCCGGTTACGCACATAGACTTTAGTTATCCTTACAGTCAAAAATTGCGCTCCATTTTAATTACGGCCGCTGCCAAAGCCAATATTAACATTACGCCCATCGGCACTTATGGCTGCACCCAAGGTCCACGTTTGGAAACAGCATCAGAAATCAAGCGTATGGAAAAAGATGGTTGTGATTTGGTCGGTATGACCGGTATGCCTGAAGCGGCTTTAGCGAAAGAACTGGGCATGGACTATGCCGCTATTTCTGTCGTTGCCAACTGGGCAGCCGGCAAAACGGCCGGTGAAATTACCATGGCAGAAATTGAGCAGAATCTTCATATAGGCATGGACAATATGGCCCGATTACTTAAAGTCTTTATAGAACTGGCGTAAGGGGATTTTCTATAAAGGCTATACGCAGTTACTTTAATTGATAGGGGAAAAAGTAGGTATCCTTCATTTTTGTACGAAAGTAGATAAGAGTTTGGTTCATAAAACGATGCCGATCGGGTTTTACAACCCCGGCCAGCATCGTTTTTGAAGGCTTCAGTATCAATTAAAACCTGAGTAACGGCGATTGTTAAGTCCCGTTAGCTTAGAGACAGGTACTAGGAGGCTGTCCGAGAATACCAACGAAAATTTAGCCGCCCGAATTTCTTTCCCTCCAATGTTCATTGTACAATCGTAAATCAGTATCCACTTTAAATCCCCGGGTAAAACGTGGTATGTAAAAAATAAAATACTTTAAAATTAACTACTTAATTATTGCTAGCATTCAATTTACCCGGCTTTTTAAAGTAGATACGTAAATCACCCTGAAGAAGCCTAATATATTCTATATAAACAATGTGTTATAGAATAATAAGGTAACTTCTCATTAGTTACAGGTAAAATCTAAGATTCAGGTTAAAATAGCCGCATGGATTCACTCAAGCC
>CAIMDR010000523.1 GCA_903839795.1 uncultured Methylococcaceae bacterium
GGCGTAAAGCCTGCCCCTACGGTGAAAAATCCCGTTGCTCGAGTGCTTTTATCTGAGTACGGCCGCGTTGTAAACAGCGTTTTTTTCACGCTTACCCACCGCAACAACAATAACGATGAGCTCATTATTATGCACTTCGTAAACCAAACGAAACCCCGCATTACGTAATTTTATCTTGTAACGATTTTTCTGCCCGGATAGCTTGGCAGAGGGTACATGCGGGTTAATCAAGCGTTCCCGCAATTTATTTTTAAACTGGCTACGAATGTTGTTATCGAGTTTATTCCATTCCTTCAGTGCTTCATCAAGAAATCCAAGTTCAAAGCTCATCAATATTTACTTTGTGAACAGGTTGGCCTTCTCGGCTATCTGCAATTGCGTTCAGTTCAAAATCTTCCAAGCGCTCCATTAAAGCTTCATAGGCTTTTTTGGGAATGCAATAAAATGCGGGTTCATTTCGGTTTAATATCGCAACAGGAAAACCTTGGCCAGCAGCTACAGTACCCATTGGATTTTTTTTGAGTTCAGAAACGCTTGCCACTGTTTCTGCAAGAATTAAATTTGCCATGTAACTTCCTGGAAATAAATCAAAGCATCATTAATAGCACCGTTAAAAGTTTTTTTCAATCATTTATTAGCCAATCGGGCATAAAAAAACCGCCCCGGTTTCCCAAAGGCGGTTGATTTTAGGTAACGATGTTCATATTCCGTCGGGGCAATCTCTTGCGGTTGCGCTGATCCTTGCGGTTACCCTGATAACATCGCGCATTAAAGGGCAGGCGTAAAGCCTGCCCCTACAATAAAAAAACGCCCGTCTGCTGGGGGAAACGTCAAATTTATTTACATTTTGGCAAGCACGGCTGCCACTGTCTCGCCCATGGCTGCCGGTGTGGGGCAAATAATAACGCCTAATTCTCTGAGTATGGCGACTTTTTCTGCGGCACCCTCTTCCGCTGATGAAATAATCGCACCGGCATGACCCATGCGGCGTCCTTCGGGAGCTGTTAAGCCGGCGATATAAGCAATGACCGGTTTTTTCATGTGTGCTTGAGCATAAAATCCGGCTTCAACTTCTTGGGGGCCACCGATTTCACCGATCATCAAGATAACCTTGGTTTCGTCATCCTGTTCAAATTTTTCCAGAATATCCCGATGTGAACTGCCGTTGATAGGATCGCCACCAATGCCCACAGACGAAGAAATACCAATACCCAAACGCTTCATTTGATCAGCGGCTTCGTAACCTAAGGTGCCTGAACGGCCGACAATACCGACATTGCCCTGCATATAAATATGTCCCGGCATAATACCCAGCATGGCGCGTCCGGGACTGATGGTACCGGCACAATTAGGGCCGGTCAGTATCATGCGCTGGTCTTCAGGGAAGCGACGCAAGAAGTTTTTAACGGTCATCATATCCTGGGTAGGAATACCGTCAGTAATCGCTACACAATATTTGATGCCCGCATCGGCAGCTTCCATAATGGAATCGGCGGCAAAGGCTGGGGGTACAAAGATAATACTGGCTTCAGCGTCCGTTTGTTGCACGGCTTCTTTGACGGTATTAAAAACCGGCAAGTCCAGATGAGTTTGCCCACCTTTACCGGGGGTAACGCCGCCGACCACCAGTGAGCCATAGTTAATCATGTCCTGCGCGTGAAACGAACCGATTTTTCCGGTAAAGCCCTGAACAATAATGCGCGTTGTTTCGTTAATAAAAATTGCCATTTAACTCTCCAGGGCTGCTTCTTTTGCAACCACTTCGTTGCGTGCTTGTACCGCCTTTTCAGCCGCTTCGGCCAACGTTTCAGCGATAATGATGGGCAGTCCGCTTTCTAAAATAATGCGTCGACCTTCTTCTACGTTAGTGCCTGACAAGCGCACAACCAACGGCACTTTCATATCAATTTTTCTAACCGCCTGGACGACACCTTCAGCAATCCAGTCGCAACGGTTGATACCGGCAAAAATATTAACCAACATGGCTTTAACGCCCTTGTCAGCCAAAACCAGACGAAAAGCTTTTTCGGTACGTTCAGCCGAGGCACCGCCACCGACATCCAGGAAATTGGCAGGCTCGCCACCCACCAGTTTAATCATATCCATCGTCGCCATGGCTAAACCGGCTCCGTTAATCATGCAACCGATATCGCCATCCAAGCCAACGTAGCTTAAACCGCGATCCGCAGCGGCCATTTCACGCGGGTCTTCCTGGGTTTTATCGCGCAATTCGGATATTTTTAGTTGTCGGAACAAGGCGTTGTCGTCAAAGCCCATTTTTGCATCCAGTGCGACTAATTCGCCACTGCGGGTAACCACTAACGGATTGATTTCCAACATACTGACATCAAGAGCACGCAAGGCGTTGTAACAACCTTTGATGGTTTTAACCGCATGACTCAAGATTTCGGCATCCAGCCCCAAAGCAAACGCCATTTCACGGGCTTGATAATCTTGCAAACCAACGGCAGGTTCAATATAAATCTTGGTAATGGCCTCCGGATTATTGAGCGCCAGCTCTTCGATTTCCATACCGCCTTGGGCAGAACCGACCATCACAATCCGTTCTGAACTGCGGTCAACCAAAAAACAGAAATATAATTCTTTAACAATATCCGTACCCGCTTCGATATAAAGTCTTGAACAGACTTTACCCGCAGGCCCGGTTTGATGAGTCACCAATCTTTTACCCAAGATAGCTTCAGCAGCCGCTTCAACTTCATCATGGGTTTTACAAATCCTGATGCCACCAGCTTTACCGCGTGCACCGGAATGAATCTGTGCTTTTACTGCCCAGACATGACCGCCGATTTCTCTGGCACGTTGTACAGCATCTTCCGGACTGTAAGCCAGTCCGCCTTCAGCGATTTTAATCCCGTAACCGCTTAAAATGTCTTTCGCTTGATACTCATGAATATCCACAGCATCTCCTTGTTAATTTTTTATTAAGTTAAATGACATAGGACACAAGCAGCAAGGCAATACTTTGGTAAGTATTCACCTCCCCCTTTGAAAAAGGGGGATTGAGGGGGATTTATTTAACAAATCTCCCCTAACCCCTCTTTTTCAAAGAGGGGAACTGAATA
>CAIMDR010000524.1 GCA_903839795.1 uncultured Methylococcaceae bacterium
CATCTATCTCAGCCGTCTTGCGCTCAAGGTAGTTGGCGATGGCGGTTTGTTCTTCTAATGGAGGATTGAGGATTAAAGCGGAACCAAATTTATCAACTCCTAGACCATAGCGAGTAACGCCATTTGCTGATACTTCAAAATATGAACGCAAATATTTTGTTTGAAAATATCGAAAAAGGTAACTTCCTGTGATTTTCTTTGGTTTGATATGAGTTAGGTGGTATCCGCAAACAACATTATTTAAGTCCTCAAGCACTAATGCAGGAATGGCAATATCATCGGGTGTTTCGGAGTCTTTTGTTGCAAGAACATCTCCTTTTTGCAAAAGGAACTTTTCTTTCTGTTCTTGGTTCGCGGTTGCCGTCATAAAAGCCAGTCCACTGCTTATAAATTCGTTCTTATAAACATCTACATAGTTACACAGTAATACTACTTCTTCCTCTTCTTTGCTCTTTTTGTCAATATTGCTTGGGCGAGCATCCGCTATATACTTCAGCTTCTTAACCTCCCATCCCTCTGGAATCTCCCCAATCCACTCAACCCCGCTGTCTTTGTATGCCTCGTAGCGTTCCATTACCGACCACCATGCTTGATGTCGTTTTCCAGTTGCTGCAGGGCTTGCAAATCATCTTGATCTGCTTGTTTGGCTCCCAGTACTTTGCGTTGTTTATCAAAAGTGTCATAAATCTCGCGAGCCTTCTTTTCCATTTGAGCGTGGCTGATCCTGCCTTTTCCGCTTAACAGAGGCTGTTCGTTAAAAGTGAGGATTTTATCGACGTTTTCCTGCCAGAAATTTATCGTCAGATCGGTGCGATTTTTAACGCGCAGTTCTGCAGTTTCCAGAAAAATCACTACCAGGCGATTCAGCGTATCAATTTCGTCTTCGCTTAAATAATTTTTGGCGATAAAAATATCCTGCTTACGCACAATGCTACCTTTCCAGTTTGTTAGCGCCATGTTGGTTTGGTTGGCATCGGCACGAGTATGGATAATTTCCGCAGCTGTATTACGTGTAACGGCGTAAAGCAGTTTATTCTGGGTTTCAGCAAAGAATATTTGGGTGGCTTTATCGCTGGGATCGTAATCACTGCTCAGGGCAAACAAATCACGCACTTTTTGGTAAAAGCGTTTTTCCGAGGCTCGGATGTCGCGGATGCGTTCCAGTAGTTCATCAAAATAATCCGGTCTGCCATCCGGATTTTTCAGGCGTTCGTCATCCATGACAAAGCCTTTACTCATGTAGGCCTTCAGATTGCGATTGGCCCATATTCGAAATTGAGTGCCGCGTTTGCTGCGTACCCGGAAGCCAATCGCGAGAATCATCTCCAGCGAGTAATGGGCAACCTGATACTGTTTGCCGTCTGCGGCAGTTGTAAAGTAATTCTTTACAACTGAATTTTCGGATATTTCATTTTCATTCAGTATGTTGGCGATGTGTTGACCGATGTTTTGCTTGGAGGTGTCAAAAAGTTCCGCTAGCTGATTTTGACTCATCCAGACCATGCCATCTTGGGCATAGAGCTTAACGCTGGCTTTGCCATCTGCCGTGTTGTAGATAATGATATTTTGCTGACTATCACTCATCATTCGAGC
>CAIMDR010000525.1 GCA_903839795.1 uncultured Methylococcaceae bacterium
ATTCAGATAAGGGAAGCCAGTGAACTGGCCGAGGCTTATACCCATGTCGGCAGAAATGACCGTATTGGCTTAAGTGGTCGGCCATTGAGGCAGTTGCGGACCTTGGCGACTTCCAAAATGTATAATTTGGCAGGCGAGCCACTGCTTTTTTTACCGCAATGTCTCAGTCAAAAGGGTTTTTATTTGGCACTGGATAACCGCTTGCTGATCCAGCGCTTGCGTCTGGAATTGTCGTATATTTATAAGCATTGGGACCGGCAGGGCAATCCTTTGCTGGTGATGACGATAAAACAAAACATGTTGGACAGTCATCATTGTGACGTGCTGATTGAATTTATCAAGGAACTGCAACAAGGGCTATCGCAAGGTATTGCTTTACAACTGGGGACACTGTTGGATTTTGCAGAAACGGCCAGTCATGAAAAAATTAACTATTTGCATGACTTTCAATTTTCCAAAGCCTCTTGGGAAGAAAGCATTCGACCCTTTTTTGAGGCATTACCTCTAAATACCGCGCCATCAGCTCCGTTGGATACGCTATTATTAACGGAATGGGAAATTGCACCCGATGAAGTGCTTATTGGACAATTAAAAACTAACACCAATCTTTATGCCCAACTGGAAGCATTAACGTTACTAAGCCTTCGGTATGGCTTGGATTACCAACCCGTCTTACTGGCGATGCCGTACACGATGGCTAGTGTGGGCGATTTGCTTGAAGAAGTTTATGAGCGGGCGGGCGATCAACATGAGTGGACGATTGTGAGACGCTGTGCCGGTTTACTGGGCAAATATGATATTAATCTGGAACAGGCCGCCACCGAAATACTGGTTCGTCAACACGCACTCACTTTAGGACGCGCTTACAGTGGCAAGGCAACGTTGACGCGCCCCGCCGATTCTTCAGAAATTTTGCAGCTTATCCGTATTTATAATACCGAGGCCAGTGAGCGCATTATTATTCAGGAATTGATTCTTTATTTAGGGATGTTAATCAAAGCCAACCCGGAATTATTCACCGATATGCACACGATAAGGGTGGGGCATATTCTGCAATTGCTTATCGTCAGACAAAAACGCGAATCGGGTTGTGGCACTTTGGATCAGGCTTTTAACGAAATTCTTTCTTTGCCGCCTTATCAAGTGTCCAAAAAATTAAAGGAAACCCTGGAAGACTACAGCAATACCGAAGATCAACTGGGCTTGGCTGAAACGCTGCATTATGAAGGCGATTGCCGTAAACTGACCAGTGCCCGTTTTTTAAACAGCATGAACCCCAAAGACTCTGGAGATATTGTCGATTGGTATCAATGGCGTGAACAACAAGGCAGTGTTGGCCGGGAAAATAAGGCTTTTTATGCCAGTGTTTGGGATATCCTGCATCATTGCAAAGGCTTGATGATGGGTGGCAAACTCAACAGCAAAAACAGGCTGGATAGCGAGAACACCCTGTCGCAGATGACAGCAGGGGAACAGAGTTTTAAGTTGCACGTCAATCATTTGCTTAATAAAATTCAGGCACCCGTTTATCGGCAATTAACCGTAGAAGCTTTAAAAGCAATGGGATCTATCTTTAGGGATAATAGTTCTTTGCATATTGACGATACCTTATTAACCGACATTATTATCGGTCATGCCGTCAGAATTAGCTGGTTACAAGCGCATCCTGAAGACCTGGAAAATTATGAAGAGGTTACGTCTTTGGCATGGCAGGCTTTTTATCAATTACCACCCCATAAAGTTGCCAACGACATTCTTGATGCTTTAATATATTTACTTGACCCTAATTAAAGGACTTTACCGTGATACTAGCAGGCGATATAGGCGGAACAAAAACGGTATTATCCCTCTTGCACAGAGAGCCCAACGGCTTATTGAAATGCTTGCAGGAACAAACCTACCCCAGTCAACAATACTCCAAATTTGATGATATTCTAAAAGTCTTTTTACCGGTCGATGTGGCTATTGAATCGGCCTGTTTTGGTATAGCCGGGCCGGTTGTTAATCAACGCTGTCACACGACCAATTTGCCGTGGTTACTGGATGCAGCGGCACTAAAAATAAAACTGGGAACCTCAAAAGTAAAGTTGCTAAATGATCTGGAAGCCATGGCACTGGGCATGTTGTATCTGCCTGAAGACGATTTGATTGAGTTAAATCCCAAGGCAGAAACCCAAACGGGCAATATTGCTGTGATAGCCGCTGGCACCGGCTTGGGCGAAGCTATTCTGTATTGGGATGGATATAAGCATCATCCAATGGCGACCGAAGGTGGTCACTCCGACTTTGCCGCGCAAAATAGCCAACAGGATTTGTTATTGGCGTATCTTAGAAAACAAACGCCCGAGCATGTGAGTTACGAGCGCGTTTTGTCCGGCATTGGTTTTAGCCATTTGTATGATTTTCTTTGTGACCAGGGGTTTGGGCCTTGCCTTGATGTGCCCGATAACAATAGCGGCATTGATAGAAATGCGGTTATTTCCAAATTGGGTGTTGCCGGTGAAGACGCTTGCTGTGCCGAAGCAGTCAAGCTGTTTGTTGCGCTTTATGGCGCAGAAGCAGGCAACCTGGCATTAAAATCAATGGCTACCGGCGGGGTTTATATCGGCGGCGGTATTGGTCCCAAAATATTACCGGCACTACAAAATGGACATTTTATGGACGCGTTTAAAGCCAAAGGTCGCTTTGCACCTTTGCTGGATAAATTATCGGTAAAATTGTCGTTAAACCCGCGTACACCTTTAATTGGCGCTATTAATTATTTTGGTATGGAGTGAATTGTAGTTTTTTAGCGATGATTTGTATTTAACGCTACTAACTTAAGGCGGGACATAGTCGAGACTTAACCGTTCGTCTTGAGCCTGTCGAAGGGTGAACGGTTAAGTCGTTCATGGTTCGACAAGCTCACCACGAACGGCTTAACCTCAAACTGTACCGTCTTAAGTTGTTGGTAGCCAAAAATATGACAACTACACACCACTGGCTTGAATTTAGAGGGTTTTATGATCATTAAACGCTACACATTATTTGGTTTTTTTGCAGTATTGATGGCGCTATCGCCTATTACCGGTCTAATGGCGGCTGACTTGTCGCCTCCACAACAAGCCATTG
>CAIMDR010000526.1 GCA_903839795.1 uncultured Methylococcaceae bacterium
CCTCATTCCCCCTTTTTCAAAGGGGGAGGTGAATACTTACCTTTGTAGCGTGTCCAAGAAACTTGCCTTAAGTGCCGCTAAACAAAGCCCGACAGGGTATCCAACCTTACTAACCCACACATATCACAATGACTATAACAACACGATTTGCCCCCAGTCCAACCGGTTATTTACATGTCGGCGGTGCGCGTACCGCTTTATTCTCTTGGCTTTATGCACGCAAACACGGCGGAAAGTTTATTTTACGGATTGAAGACACGGATTTGGAGCGTTCAACGCAAGAATCGGTTAATGCCATTTTGGAAGGCATGTCGTGGCTGGGTCTGGATTATGATGCCGGGCCTTTTTATCAAACCCATCATTTTGATCGGTATAAAGAAATTATCCAGCAGTTATTGGTGCAGGGTGATGCCTATTATTGCTACTGTAGCAAAGAGGAACTGGAGCAATTACGTACAGAGCAAATGGCTAATAAAGAAAAGCCGCGCTATAACGGTAAGTGCCGGGAATCAGATGAGTCGCAACTCGATAGAGAACCGGTGATTCGTTTTAAAAATCCGGTTGATGGCGTGGTTACCATCAACGACTTGGTTAAAGGCGATATTGTGGTTGCCAATAAAGAACTGGATGATTTGATTATCGCCAGGGCTGATGGCACACCCACTTACAATTTAACGGTTGTTGTCGATGATATGGATATGCAGGTTACTCATGTTATTCGGGGCGATGATCATATTAACAATACTCCCAGACAGATGAACATTCTTAAAGCGCTGGGTGCGGAGCTTCCAAAATACGCACATTTACCCATGATTCTGGGTGCTGACGGCGCACGCCTGTCAAAACGTCACGGCGCTGTCAGTGTAATGCAATTTCGTGATGACGGCTATTTACCGGAAGCTTTGCTTAATTATTTGGTGCGTTTGGGCTGGTCTCATGGCGATCAGGAAATATTCTCTATCGATGAGATGGTTGAGTATTTTGAACTGGATGATGTCAATGTATCCGCATCGACTTTTAACATGGAAAAATTATTGTGGTTAAACCATCAATATATTATGAACGGCGACCCTGCCCATGTCGCGCGTCATTTAAGTTGGCATATCGGACAATTAGGTATTGATCCTGCTGATGGCCCTGAGTTGGTTGATGTGGTAAAAGCGCAAAGAGAGCGCAGCAAGACGCTGGTTGAGATGGCCGCTGCCAGTGTTTATTTTTATAAAGAATTTGATTCCTACGATGAAAAAGCCGTTAAAAAGAATTTTACACCCGGATCTGATCACGTTTTAGCGTCTTTACACGACCAACTAGTTGCCGTGACTAACTGGAATGGTGAAGCAGTGCATCAAATTATTATCGATCTTGCCGAAACCCTGGGACTTAACATGGGTAAAGTGGCGCAGCCTTTACGGGTTGCGATTTGCGGCTCGGCAGTTTCACCCGCCATTGACATAACTTTGTCACTACTGGGGCAAGAAAAAACTCTGGCTAGAATAGAAAAAGCCATCAATTACATAAGAAGCTTAAATTAGTGTTGGACTTTACCGGTAGTTTCTATATAATACCGGTTCTTGACTTGGGGTCATAGCTCAATTGGTAGAGCGCAACACTGGCAGTGTTGAGGTCAGCGGTTCGATTCCGCTTGGCTCCACCAAAAAAGAAAACGTTAAGTAAAGTTTAAAAATCGCTAGTCCCCATCGTCTAGCGGCCTAGGACACTGCCCTTTCACGGCGGTAACAGGGGTTCGAACCCCCTTGGGGACGCCATTTTTTGGCTCATGATTTACCCTGGTTTTTATGTCAAGCATAACAAACCAATAGTTTTAAATTTTAAGTCTCATCCCTTTCGGATGGATTTATTATTAGGCCGGACTAAACCAGTTTTAGTCCCCATCGTCTAGCGGCCTAGGACACTGCCCTTTCACGGCGGTAACAGGGGTTCGAACCCCCTTGGGGACGCCATAAAATAAAAGCTTATCATTATGTGATAAGCTTTTTTTTTGCCTCGCATTTATGCATTCTGTGGACGGCCTGCTATTTTCATAATCTTTTAATGCTTGGGTAACTCGTAATAAATAACACCCGCCAAGTTTCGCAATACTACTGTTTATAGACTTTCAGAAATTAAATTTCCAATTTGCTTTGCTGTAAGCTCATACAGATAACATCCCTTGAAGGGATGGTATCTGTCGACATAGAAATTATTTATCTGAAA
>CAIMDR010000527.1 GCA_903839795.1 uncultured Methylococcaceae bacterium
AGCTTGGGAACCGCGAAGCCGAAGCTCCAGCTTCGCAAGACTGGAAGCTGGAGCTTCCAAGTCTGCATTCCCAAGCTGGAGCTTGGGGACGAGTACACATAGTTATCCTGAACATAATCAGTAATGATGAAATCCAATGACTGTTTTTAATTGCGGAAATTTCGGGCAGAAAGGCTTGTCTCTACAGTCTATGATTGTATTCTTCAGACTGTTATAGTTAAGATTTTATCCAAAGCGTACGTTCTTGCCAATCATCAGGAAATCCCATTGCTTTATGCTCATTTGGCGTTACGTCATCCAATAAAATAATCAAACGACTTTTCGAGGAACTATTTTGGCTAATTGCCTGCATTAAGATTACGATAATGACAAGGTAATTATAAAGATGTTTTGCTTGGTGATTCGGGCTACTTTCCGGTACAAGACTTTCTTTAAAGCGTTTAATTTGAGGGAAAGAAATTGGAAAGCGTCGATTCCACAGCCGACTGTGATGAGCGCAAACATTGCGAACTGGTGTTAACGCATGAAAAACACTTTCAATAACATCAATAGTCGGCATGTTAAATGCTCTCATGATATCTTTTTTTGTAGGTACATCCATTGTATTTTTAAACCAATGTGAAAGCGTACCTAAAGTCATCGTTTCTACTACAGCCCAAATAGGAGGAAATGGCGGCGAATTGTAGCTATCTTTGTAATGCTGAATGAATGTTTCGCCACTGTTATCAAATTCGCGATCAATTTTGGCAAGGTTCCTGATATGCTGCCTGGCGCACTTAAATAAGGTCGGATCCATATAGGCATGGCTATTGTTACTCTTTAGGGGACATCTATTAATTAGCAGAAATTAGTGAAATTATGCTAATGATGATGTAATCGCACATTATTTCAGAATAACCCAATTTATTTCCACGTGAAAACAAAAACCATTAATAGCATTCAAGATCACAACGCTTTCCAAATAGAAAAGATAGAGGCGCTGGGCGATCCGTTGGTTAACCTGAAGAAAAACATTGACTGGGAAGGTTTTCGCCCAAAACTAACCGCGATCCATAGCAAGGAGCGTAAAAGCAATGCCGGTGCAACCCCGTTTGACGTGGTTTTTATGCTGCAAATACTGATTCTTCAACAGTTAAATAATCTTGCCGATGAAAAGACCGAGTTCATGATTCGGGACCGGTTAACCTATCAACGGTTTTTATCCATTAAATGCGGTGATCGGATTCCCGATGCAAAGACGATATGGGTATTTAGAAATACCATGATGGCTCTTGGTCTCTACGTGTCATTATTTGACGAATTCAACCGGCAGTTAGCTGAGCTTGGCTATTCAGCTAAACAAGGACAGTTGATTGATGCGACGTTTATTGAAGCGCCACGGCAGCGCAATACCCGTGAAGAAAACGCGCAAATAAAAGCCGGTGAAACTCCGGAAGCCTGGAAAGCCAAAGGCAAAGAGCCGATGCTGAGACAAAAAGACGTTGACGCAACGTGGACAAAAAAGAACAGCGAGAACCATTACGGTTATAAAAATCATATCAACGCTGATCAACAACACAAACTCATTCAATCCTACGAAGTGTCTACGGCTTCCGTTCATGATAGCCAGGTATTTGAAGTGTTACTTGATCAAACACTGGACGAGTCGGGTAATAAACGACCTGTTTTTGCGGACAGCGCCTACCGCTCGGTTGCTTGTGAAGCTATGCTGGAAGCGGAAGAAATCCCCAGCAAGGTTCACGAAAGACCCTACAAAGGCAAGCCATTAACCGATGAGCAGAAAGCGTTAAACAAAGAGAAATCAAGGGTTCGCGTACGGGTTGAGCATGTTTTCGGTGCACAAGCTCTCATGGGTATGCATACTATCCGAACCATCGGCATAGAAAGAGCGAAGATTGGCA
>CAIMDR010000528.1 GCA_903839795.1 uncultured Methylococcaceae bacterium
CGGCAACACAATTGTTAAACAGCATAGTCAGTGATTTTTCAGAAGCTGATGCACAACGTGTCAAAGACATCGAAAAAACCACCAACCACGATGTTAAAGCCGTTGAATATTTATTAAAAGAAAAAATTGATGGCTGCGCAGAACTGGAGCACATCAGTGAATTTATTCATTTTGCCTGCACGTCAGAAGATATCAATAACCTGTCTTACGCCTTAATGCTAAAAGAAGGTCGTGAAATTATAGTCGCGCAAATCACCGACTGTATAGACGCACTTAAAAAACTGGCTCTGGAGAACGCTGATCAGCCTATGTTGTCACGCACCCACGGACAATCAGCGACACCGACTACCGTAGGCAAAGAATTTGCCAACGTTGCCGCGCGTATGTTGCGTCAACAACAACAACTTCAAGCGGTTGCCTTATTAGGTAAAATAAACGGCGCTGTGGGGAATTATAATGCGCATTGCATCGCTTATCCTGATGTTGACTGGTCTGAATTTGCCAAAAACTTTGTCGAATCTTTAGGTTTGCAATTAAATCCATACACCATCCAGATTGAACCGCATGATTATATTGCCGAGTTTTTTCATGCCTTGTCACGTTTTAATACCATTCTGCTGGATTTTGATCGGGACATCTGGGGTTATATTTCTTTAGGCTATTTCAAACAAAAAACGATTGCCGGTGAAATTGGCTCATCGACCATGCCACATAAAGTTAACCCGATTGATTTTGAAAACTCCGAAGGTAATTTAGGTTTAGCTAATGCGTTATTCTCATTTTTGGCAGAAAAATTACCGGTATCAAGATGGCAACGTGATTTAACCGATTCCACTGTATTAAGAAATATAGGCGTCGGTATTGCTCATACCAGCATTGCCATACAAGCGAGTTTAAAGGGTATTTCAAAATTAGAAATTAATGTAGACGCTATTGAAGCTGATCTTAATGCTAATTGGGAAGTGCTGGCAGAACCCATACAAACGGTAATGCGTCGTTATGGTATCGAAAAGCCTTACGAAAAATTGAAAGAGCTCACACGTGGTCAGCGTATTACACCGGAACAGTTGCAGGTGTTTATTGAAAAGCTGGAAATTCCGGCTGATGCCAAAGCCATTTTACTAAACTTAACTCCGCGTAATTACACGGGTTATGCAGAAAAACTGGCAAAAGAAATTTAGGCATCCTTGACATCAAGTTAAGACATTTACCACGAAGACACGAAGAACACGAAGATTTTGCTTTGGTTTTTCTTCGTGAACTTCGTGTCTTCGTGGTGAATTAATCTTTAAGATCCTTCGATTTGTCGGGTTACGCTGTCGCTAACCCGACCTACGCGACTCAATAACAACATACCACTCATGGCAAAAATTCTAATTATTGGCTGCGGCTCAATAGGCACGCAACTGGCGCATGTTCTTTCGGCTAAAGGTCACCAGGTAACCGGATTAAAACGAAATCCACCGATAACAAATACCGGCAACGTTAATTACTTTACGGCAGATATCACATCAGTTGCAGAACTTAACGACTTACCCTGCGATTTTGATATGCTGTATTTTATTGTGTCCCCGGACGGACGTAATGAACAAAGTTATCAGGCTATTTACGAATCAGGATTGAATAATCTGCTCAATAAATTTTCGCAGGCGGGTTCTAACCCACAGTGGATTTTTGTGTCGTCAACCAGCGTTTATGGACAATCGCAAGGCGAATGGGTAGACGAAGAATCTCTTGCGCAACCGGAAAACATTACCAGTCAACTAATCAGGCAGGCAGAGCAAAAGCTGATGGATTTAGACGCTGATAATATCGTCGTCCGTTTTTCCGGCATTTATGGCCCGGGTCGTGAGTATCTTTTAAGAATGGCCGTGCAGTCACCGGCCATACAGAAAACCCCCGCTTATTTTACTAACCGTATTCATCAGCAGGATTGTGTCGGTGTGTTGGCATTTTTACTGGAACAACGTTTGGCGGGTAAGCCTTTAGAGTCCTGTTATTTAGCCAGTGATGATGATCCGGCACCGATGTGGGACGTTATGACCTGGCTGACGGAGCAGTTACAATGCCAACCGCCGACAGTTAAAAGTGTAGGCAATGAAGCGGTTATGAATAAACGTTGCCACAATCAACGCTTAAAAGCTTTGGGTTATCAATTTCAGTATCCCGGCTTTAAAGACGGCTACCTTGAATTGATTAAATCATGAACCACCAATATTAGGGCAGGATAGATTAAGTGCTAAGTCTCATCTATCCAACCGTAACCGGGTTTCTCCGGTAACGCACTAAATATAAACGTTTGGCATAGAGCCTAAATCATGCAGCAACGTTATCGGAAACTCATCCTCCATGACACTGGATACCGGCAGCCTTGCCGGTATGACGGCGTTAATTAAAATTTCTTGTCCCGGTTTAAGTGGGCAGCCTAAAATTCAGCTACGATTACTTGTGCCTGAATAAAGGCTGGCTGTTGGTTATGTTGATATTGCATTATTTAAGATTGAGATATTTTTACTTTTTATGATAATGTTAGTAAATTATCTATAAACTATTTGCGACATAATCAAATGTTGCATAAATTATTGAAGTTGGACTTGATGATTACTATCGACTTAAAATCCCGAAGCTTTAGGCAAGCCCTATTTCTAATTTTCAGCTTAACCGGACTGCTATTTTTTTCCGATACAATTTTGGCGCATGAACGTTGGATTTTATCACCAGAACAAATTGATCATTGGAATTCCAGGCAGCGCCCCGATATTTTCTCTCAATTTTCCCCCCTCAATCTGACCATGATTTCGGTGTTTTCAGTATTCATCATCGGATGGGTATGGCTGGGCTTTACCGGAGCTCGTGAGTTATTTCCGGATTTGCAGGCAAAATTAGCGTCGTATGGTGATCATGTTCCCCGTATTTTACGGGTTTGTCTTGCGTGGATTTTATTATCATCGGCTTTAGGTGCTGAACCACGCTTTGGGATATTGCCGTTTACCGCACCCACATTTTTAGCACCGGATCTTGACCTAAGTCAGCTAGGCTCTGAGTGGGCTTGGTTACGTTGGGCTGAAGTTGTTTTAGGTCTGACTATTCTTTTTGGTATTTATGTACGATTATTTGCGTTTCTACTCATTATATTAAGTTGTTTGGGTGGTTATCTCTATGGCGAGTCCATACTTGCTTATGCGGGCGCTATAATCGGAGCCAGTATTTATCTGGTGCTGCAAGGCCCCGGTAGGCATTATTTGCCTTTGCCGACCCCTGCCTTATTTCATGGCATACAGGCTTGGCTTGCAGAACAGCCTCGGCAGCGGGCGCAAGCCATTATGCGTATTTTGACAGGTACAACATTATTGTACCTTGGGGTGTTTTTTAAAGTGATGCAGCCCAATCTTTCGATTGGTATTATTACTCACTACCAATTACCCCTCCTGTCAGTCAATCCAGAGGCTTTTACACTGGTGATGGCGCTGGTTGAGGTAAGCGCCGGGATTTTGATGATAGCTGGCGTTTTATTGCGTCCTTTGTCATTGTTTTTAATCTCGGCATTTTCTATATTTGCTTTGTTACTGCCGGAAACGCCGACAGAGCACATTCTTTTTTATGGGGTTGTTTTATCCTGCCTTATCAATTCTGCCGGCCATTTACGGAGGCCGATACCCAGAGATAAAGCGGCTCATATCGTGATTGTAGGGGGTGGACTTTCTGCCCTACAAACCGCTATCAAAATTGAAAGGCTTATTGGCGAATACTCCAATGTCAGGATTACGTTACTACATGAGCAGGCGAATTTTTTGTTTGCACCCTTTCTGCCAGAAGTGATTGGCGGTACTGTTCAACCCGGTAATGTGGTCAATCCGTTTCGGCGTATTATTCAGCAGACTAATGTGGTTGTGGGGCATTTGGAGTCTATTGATGAGACCGCACAAAAAGTGATAGCAAAGCGAAAAAACAACGAGATTATCGAGCTACAGTACGATAGCTTAATCGTTGCACTTAATCAAAAATCGAACCTTTCCGGTATCTCCGGCATGATGGCTCATGCTTGTTCCATTGATTCAGTAGCCGATGCACTTCGTATCAGGCAACGTGTACTTGATTTAGTCGAGGAAGCGGAGTTTGCAAATGATCCCGATGAGCAAGTTCGGCTGCTCACTTTTGCCATCTTGGGTGGCGGGGAATCAGCTGCGGCAATAGCCGTCGAAGTCAGTCAAATACTGCGTGCTGCCGAATCTTCTTACTCCGTGTTACGACAATCAGGTTGGCAGGTACATCTTTTTGATGGGTTGGGGCAATATCGATCTGATTTTGAGAAAAAAATAACTCAAAAGCGAGCCAAGCTCTTAAAAAAAGCAGGGGTTATCGAACATCTGGAAGACCAAATTACCAGTATTACCCAGAGAGACCTGTTTTTTTCCAGTGGTCAGAGTCAGTCAGTGGGGCTTGTAATAAATGCTACTTTGAAACTGCCGGCCCTTCCTTTCAAGCAACGTGGCAATTTGAACTGGCCGTTTGCCATTAACGATGAACTGCGTTTGCAAACCTTTGAGAATATCTGGATAACAGAAACGAGTGAGAGCCTTAACCATACCCAATTTTCTTTCACCGATGATCTGGTCGATTTAGGTTATAGTGCCGGCTATAACGCCTGGGCTAGTACTCAAGGCTATTCGCCCCGTCCATTTAAAAAACACCGGCATCTGGTTCAACCCTACAATATGGGGCAATATTCTTTGTGTTGCCTGGGGTGGTTTATGGTTAGCGGAAAGCCGGCCTGGTTTGTCTCTCGTTTGATTAATTTATTATCAGTACCCGGATTGGAAAGAAATCTACGCATTATTATTGACTGGTTTCTGGTGTTGGCTTTTCGTAACGATATTGCTGTTTTGGCACAAGCACCTTCTGCACATTTACAAAGGTCGCACTTTAAAGCCGGTGATGAAGTTTTTCATCAGGGTAATGCTGGAGAAATAGCCTATGCAGTTGATTCAGGTCGTTTAAAAGTGATTCAGGATGGTCGTAAAATCAGGGAACTAAGCTCTGGTGATTATTTTGGAGAAATTATGCCCACGCATCAAAACAGACGCGTGGAAACCGTTCAATGTATTACCGACTGTGAATTGAAGCTGGTTTCTCAAGAGGATCTTAAAGCGTTGATTAAAAGCGGTTGGCTAATGGGCAAGGCCGTTCGCAATCTAACAGACTATCAAGCTGTGGAGGAAAATTCCGGGTTTTCACTGGGAATAAAGCGACTTACCTACGTGAGTAAACTGAATGCAATACTTGATGAGGACGATATCATTGAGATAGGGCGTATATCGAGTGAGAATAATAGAAAGAGAGATGTAACCGGTGTATTGATCTCGGTGCGGGATTATTTTTTTCAGGTTCTTGAGGGAGAGGAGGCCACTGTCGATCAGTTGGTAGAAAAAATTAGCCGGGATCCACGGCATAATGAAATAACCATACTCAGCTCAGAGACCGGCTGTGAAGAGCGTCTTTTTACGGATTGGGGTATGAAAACGGCTGCGCTTAATGAAACTAACGACCTTATGTTGTTGGCTATCGGGATGATGCTACAAAATATAGCGCAATCCTATAATACCATTGGCCGCTATACTCAACCGGTTCTGCTTAAGTACCTAATGGAAGGTATTAACCCTTTAACCATTCCAGTTAAAAGTACGCAAAAAATTGTCGTCTCCGGCAGCATGACCGATTTTTCAGAACTGTCAAAGCACTTTATTTTGGAGGAGCAGGTTAATGTACTTAATAGCTATTTGGAAATTTGTACAACCTCATTTATTGAATATGGGGGGCAAGTCGCAAAATATACAGGGGGTTGTATTGTAGCTCACTTTGCCGCCGATCAGGTTGATGCAGCGATTGCTGCCTGTGGTGATGCCTTTAAAAAAATTAAGGCATTGAGTCAAAATAACCCTATTTATAGTGCTATAAATTGTGGGTTTGGACTGACCGCTGGCGCAATGATCGAAGGTAATATAGGATCGTCTATTAAAATGGATTTCACTGCTTTAGGTAGTATTGTTGATCAGGCTGTTTATTTAGGCGTGCTTGCCAGGGACGTATACAAGCCCATTGCGATTAGCGAGTCTGTCCAGTTAATGGCAGCACAGTCTTGGGGCTTTGAATCACTTGGAGAATTTGCTTTTAAAAAACCTAATGAGCTCGCTCAAGTTTATGCGCTTGCTGCGATCAGTGATAGTTGATAAAGACTATATGCCAGTGAATACATTGCTTACAAGGGCGGGGAATTCGTTTTAAAAAATCTTCCCTAGTCAACTCTCTATTCAATGAGGGAGACTGAATAATTACCAATAAATATTGTAAACTCATCACCCGTAACTCTTGGTTACGGGTATAAAAATTAACCGAAGATAGCTTAACGCACAGGAAAATCAAGAGCAGGTTCGGCTACGCCGATACGCTATCGCTCCCGCTCCCGACCTAAAAGACGGAGTAAGGCTCTTAAAACGTTATGAAAAAAAAATCATTATTGATACTCTTGCTGGCGGCTGTCGCCTTATTTCTACCCCTTTCAAATCTGCTTGGATTGTCTGGAGAAAATGAGCCCATCGCCGTTGTTTCGGGTAGTTCCCAAAATTTTACCAAGGTCACCCAGATTTTCCAGAATAAATGTGTTGATTGCCATTCGCCCGGTATGACACGCATGCCTATCTATGCAAAGTTACCGATTGCAAAGCAATTAATGGCAAAAGATATAGAAAATGCTTCAGCGAGATTGCTGCTGTCAAAACAGCTTTACAGTGGTGAAGCAACGTTTTCTCCTTTAATGCTGGCCAGATTGGAAGGCGTAGTACGCAATAACAGTATGCCACCGGCTTTATATCTTTCGATGCACTGGACAGACAGTTTAACCGTTGATGAAAAACAAATCCTGCTCGACTGGATTACGGAAGAACGGACAAAATTATCCTGGAGCCAAGATTCCACAGCGGCTCTAAAAGGCGAACCGGTGGAGCCGTTGCCATTAAAAGTTGATCTTGATGTTCAAAAAGTATCCTTGGGTAATAAGCTTTTTCACGATACGTTGCTTTCCGGTGACAATACTTTAAGTTGTGCCTCGTGCCATAATTTGACCAAAGGCGGGACTGATCAAGCCAAAGTCGCTACCGGCATTAAAGGGCAACAAGGACCAATCAACTCTCCTACAGTCTATAACGCCATGTATAACCTCGCCCAATTCTGGGACGGTCGCGCTAAAGATTTACAAGAACAAGCCGCAGGGCCGGTCGCAAACCCTGGTGAGATGGGCGCACAATGGGATACGGTTGTTGAAAAACTTAAGCAAGTCCCAGAGTATCAGACGGCTTTTGCTTCGTTATATGCTCAGCAAGGTTTGACTAAAGAAACGGTAACCGATGCCATTGCCGTATTTGAACAATCATTAGTAACCTCCAATTCTCGCTTCGATCAGTATTTACGGGGCAATAACAACATTCTGACGACTAATGAAAAAGCGGGCTATGAATTGTTTAAGGTAAGTTGTTCCTCTTGTCATGTGGGGCCGGCGCTGGGTGGTTTATCTTTTGAAAAAATGGGCGCGAAATACGATTATTTTAAACTGCGTGGCGGTCAATTGACGGATGCTGATAAGGGTCGTTTTAATGTCACCAAAGACGAAAAAGACCTGCATTTTTTCAAGGTTCCAGTATTGCGTAATATTGAGCTAACGTTTCCCTACTTTCACGATGGCTCAGCGGCTAATTTAGCAGATGCCGTGCGGGTTATGGGTAAAGTTCAGCAAAACAAAAGCTTCACTGATTTGGAAATAAACGACCTGGTTGCTTTCCTAAAAACGTTGACGGGTGAATACAAAGGTAAACTGGTTACACAGTTAACTAATGAAGATATCAAATAACTTTATAAATCGTGGTTTAAGTGCCTTAACTAGATGACCTATCAGAATTATTTACCCTTTATATTACTGACGCTGCTTGCCGTCTTGGGAATTAGTATTGAAATAAATCCGGCGGCACAGGCGTGGCAGCTGTTTACCGGCTTTCACTTGGCGGCTTTGGCAGCAATGGTGTACATGTCTTTGTGGGGTCTAAAAAAATTACCCACAAAGGGCAAACGCTATGGCTTTATCATTTTGCAGCTACTGGCATTTCGTATTGCTTATTTTCCCATTGTGGTTTTTTCAGCAACGGCGGCTTGCTACTCTGAGTTATTGCTGCAACATGTATCCATAGACTTGCCGATAAAGATATTTCCGGCTTTGTTTGTCAGTGCGGCGCTTATGTATGCGATCATTGCTTGTGTGATATTTTGGGCGCTGGCAGGTAAGGCCGCGTTATATATACTAATATTTTTTTTGGGCGTACCGGCGTTGTTGATTTCCTTTGCCAACCCTCAAGACCTGACTTTTTTGCCGGATAATAATTGGGCAGATATACAACCCTTGCCGCCTGTCAGTCAGCCACAGGCAAATCCTTATTTGTTGGGTGTTACG
>CAIMDR010000529.1 GCA_903839795.1 uncultured Methylococcaceae bacterium
AACGTAACTTCATCTCATCTTATGGATAGCAACTTAGTACGAGGGACAGACCTGACAGGTTTTATAAACCTGTCAGGTCTAACATCGGGATTTTTGTCATGATTAAAGTGGGTAGTGAAGCGTGACGGGGCTTGCAGCCCAGTTATTCACGTTTTAAAAGTTATTGAAGTCTTTAAATGTTTCGGGGGGGGGGGGGCAACCCCCTACCGGCATCCTAATTTAGGGGCGGTGTTGTCAATTTAGAAAAAAGATTTAACCACAATCGACAGTACACCGGCTAACAGTACACCAAGCATCCATCTATTTAGTTTTAGCTCTCCATCAATTCTTTCAAAGCGTACATTCATGTTTGACTTAATTTCGTTTTTTGCCTCGGTTAGATCATGTTTGGTTACTAGCCCATCTTGAGCCTCGGCAATTACTCTGATAACAGTTTCCGATTGTTTTTGGTCAAACCCCGCTATTTTTAGCTTATCGACTAACGCAAGCATGTCAAAAGTTATAGTGGTCATTTTGAATTTCCTTTAAGTTAATTTCGACAAAATAGACGCTCGGAACAGTATTGTCAAATTATTGACTGAAGCGTAACGGAGTTTGCAACCCCGTTACTCCTGTTTTAAAAGTTATTGAAGTCTTCAAACGTTTTAGTTGGGTTTGCAAACCCCGATCGGTATGGGTTTATGAGCCAAAATGCTTAGGAATGCGTATGAAATAACTTAGGCATCTTGCTCCCTCTCCCTTCGGGAGAGGGCTGGGGAGAAGGGATATAAATGGTCAAGTTATTTCATGCATGCTCCTTACTACTTTTATGTAAAAATGAAGGATGCGAAATATTACACGGTTATCCACTGTAAATCACATATAGATTTTTAGATAAATAATTTCGATCTTAACGGATACCATCCCTTTAAGGGATTTTATCTGTATGAGCTTACAACAACGTGAATGGAAATTTAATTTCTGAAAAACTATAGAGCCGTTTTTTTTTCGGGTAGTTAAAACTTAAAATAATTTTTCGTAATATGACACCAAGGCGTTAAAAAAGTGTTATTTTATGCAAAATTATAGGTAATGACATTACAAACAGCCTGTCATGTATTTTTCCGTTGTATAACTACCTAAATACATAGCCTTAAACTACGACTGCAATAAATAACCTGGGAAAGAAATGGATCGATTCGACAGAATTTACCGGTTACATGGGCTCTTAATCAACCGGCGCACACCGATTCCGTTAACGGATATCATGGATAAACTGCAATGTTCAAAATCCACAGTAACCCGCTGCATTGAAGAATTAAGGAATTATCTTAATGCCCCCTTGGAGTATGACAGGCAACGGCACGGCTACTTTTACAACCAACAACACGCAGATAAGCCCTACGAATTGCCCGGATTATGGTTTAGTGCCGAAGAACTTAACGGCCTGCTTATTTGTCATCAAATTCTGCAAAACATCAGCCCCGGCATCCTTAGCCAGCAGATAACCCAGCTACAACAAAGAATCGACGATATCTTTAAAATACGCCATCAGGCATCCGCCAATATTTCACAAAAAATAAAACTTCTCTCCACCGGACGACGCTTAAAAGACGACGCCCAATTTAAAAAAACTGCCTCCGCCTTATTTAACGGCAAACAAATCAACATCCACTATAACGGCAGAGGCGAAAACGCCACCCAAACTGACCGAACCATCTCACCACAACAACTGATCTACTACCGGGATAACTGGTATATCGCCGCCTTTTGCCATCATCGTAATGAGTTACGGGTATTTGCCATCGACAACATCAGCTCGTCAAAAATACTGGATAAACAAATCGCTAAAACCATTGACCCCACGCAAGTTGAGCAATTTCTCACCTCATCTTATGGCATCTTTAGCGGCACTGCCAAACATATCGCCGTACTGGAATTCTCAAAATTTAGAGCCCAATGGGTCGCTGACGAAAGCTGGCATCCCAACCAACAAGGCCAATGGCTGGAGAATGGCAACTACCAACTTGGCATCCCCTTTAACGACAGCCGCGAATTGATCATGGACATACTCAAACACGGAGCCGAAGTGGAAGTTAAAGCGCCTGAATTTTTACGCGAGGCAGTCATCCAGCAAATAGCGGCCATGCAAAAAAAGTATAAAAAATAAATCACAACCTCATGTTCTGAGGTTGTCAGTGTGGATAATGGGAATTACGTTAAGAGTTGGGGCAGAAACATGACGGAAAAGTTATATTACAAGTATTGGGGCAAGGCCAGTTCAGATAATGACAGCGGCGCAAGTTACCATTTGTTGCCTTACCATTGTTTGGATGTGGCTGCGGTGGCTGATCAATGGTGGTTGCATAGTTCAAGTTTACGGCGACAATTTACCCAAGCTATGCAGGTTGAAACGGAAGGTCAAGCATATTCATGGGTATTGTTTTTTGTAGCGTTACATGATTTGGGAAAATTGGATATTCGTTTTCAGTGGAAAGCAAAAGAAACGGCTATTGAATTGCAACCTGATCTACTTGAAAATATCAGGCAAGTAAATACTGGTTATTATCACGGCGATGCTGGGTACGCTTGGTTCTTATACGAATCAAAATCTTATGGATTTAATTCTTCAATTGCAGCTCAAGCAAGCGAATGGATGATACAGGTTGCAGGGCATCACGGTGTTATTCCAGTCAATAGGCAAGATAAACAACAAGTTTCTGGCGTAAGTCCTTTATTGATAGCAAGAGACTGGCAAGCACGGATTGATTGGATAAGCGATTTGAAACAATTGTTTTCAGTCGATTTAAATGCTATTCCCGAAAATATTCCGCAGCTAATAGCAGGTTTTTGCAGTATCTGTGATTGGATTGGTTCAAGTGTTGAGTATTTTAACTACGAAACGAAATCTGATATCACCCTAAAAGAATATTTTGATTCCCGCACTGACAATGCAAAGCATGCTTTAAAAGGCTTCGGCATTCTTTCTCAGCTTACAGCCAATAATACATTAGAAACACTCTTTCCTCTGTATGCCACTGATGGCTCATTGTACAAGCCGCGTGGCTTACAAACGTTAACGTCGAAGTTGTCCTTGGAACAAAATTTAACTTTGATTGAAGCGCCGACGGGTTCGGGTAAAACCGAAACTGCATTGGTTTATGCAGCAAACCTGTTACATCAAGGGTTTGCTGACAGTATTATTTTTGCCTTGCCGACACAAGCCACTGCAAATGCCATGTTAGACCGCTTGGAAGCAATGGCTGGTAATTTATTTGTTGAAGGTGCGAATGTGGTATTAGCGCACGGCAAAAGTAGCTTTAGGTTAGAAAAAATCCTGGATATTCATAAAGAAACGGCACAAGGTCAGGAGGAAGCTACCCAACAAGCTATGCGCTGGCTAACTGCAAGTAAAAAACGCGCTTTTTTAGGGCAAATTGGAGTATGCACGATTGACCAGGTTTTATTGTCTGTTTTGCCTGTGAAGCATAAATTTGTCCGTAGTTTTGGCATTCAAAAAAGTGTGTTGATTGTTGACGAAGTTCATGCGTATGACAGTTATATGTATGGCTTACTGGAAGCGGTTTTGAAGCGACAATATGAAGCGGGCGGAAGTACGTTGTTATTATCTGCTACCTTGCCTCAACAACAGCGTGAAGCTTTAGCGCGAAGTTGGGGCGATGCAAAAATCGAGATAACGAAAACCTATCCGCTGATTACTCAAGTTTATGCCGATAAAACCAGTCAGTCTTTTCAAATTTTAGATGTTAGCCAATTACCCGAACCAAGAGAAGTGCATTTAGAGGCATGGGTATTGGCTGATTTGCAATTTACTGATGACAGCTTGCAGGAAATCATTACTGTCGCCAAACAAGGCGTGAAAGTCGCGGTGATTTGTAATTTAGTTGCTGATGCTCAAGACTTAGCCATGCGATTAAAAGAACGTGCTGGCATAGATGGTATAGAAGTCGATTTATTTCATTCCCGCTTTCGTTTTATAGATCGTCAGCAAAAAGAAGAAACAGTTAAGGCCTTATACGGTAAAGACAACGCCAAACGCGCTGTGGGCGGACGTATCTTGGTGGCAACTCAGGTTGTTGAGCAAAGTCTGGATTTAGATTTTGATTGGATGATAACGCAACTTTGCCCTGTTGATTTGTTGTTTCAGCGCATGGGGCGATTGCACCGTCATGCGCGTGATAAATCTGAACGTCCAATTAATTTTGCAGAGCCGCGTTGTGTCGTTATCGTGCCAGAACAGGAGGGAAAATATGGGAATAGCCAGTACGTCTATAAAAATACTCGTGTTTTATGGCGTACTGAACAGTTCGTATCTAAAAGTGTGTCTGTTATTTTTCCAGAAGCTTATCGTGATTGGATAGAGCAAGTTTATCAAGATGAGGCTTGGCAAGATGAAGCACCAACAATGACTGCAACCTATGAGAAATATAAAGACGAGGTGCAGTTTGTTGCAAAAATAACTGCCAATATGGTTACTGAGCTGCAAACAAAACCTTTATCCGATGAAGATGATAGAGCCAGCACCTTAACTCGCGATGGCGAAATGAGCTTAACAGTTTTACCAGTAGTTGAGAAAAGTGGAAAAACATATACCTTGGAAGGTGAGTGGATTGATGGAGAAAGTAAGAGGTACTGGGAGCAAGTGAGCTTAAATAGTGTTTGTGTACCCGATACTTGGAAGCATTTGTTTGTAAATGCTTCCAAAAAGGACGGAGTTATTTACCTGGTGATGCAAAAAACCGAGGAAGATGCTTGGCAAGTAGAGCTTGAAAAAGATCATTTGCTGTATTCTGTTCAACAAGGATTGGAACGGAAGAAAAAATAATAAAAAGGGCGATGTTATCGCCCTTTTTATTTAAGCCCCACGGGTGTGGGGAATATTTTTCTGTTTAGCTACAACACTAGGTGTAGTAAGGTTCATCCCCACGAGTGTGGGGAGAATTTAATTTTACACGGTGTGACTAATTTTTGCATCTTGATAATTAGGTATAGTACTTGATATTTAAAGTGTGTCGTGTAAAATCAAGCCCAATAAAAAAATCGCTTGGTAGGAGACGTGTGTTTGATTATTTATTTGGATGAATCTGGCGATTTGGGATTTGATTTTGAGAACAAATCGCCCTCGCATTATTTTGTAATTGCTGTTCTTGTTTGCAAAGATGCCGTAATGGATAAACAGCTACAGAAGGCCATCAGCCGGACTATTAAAAATAAGCTTGGTGCTAAAGCAAATGAACTGAAAGGGACAAAAATCGAGTTGAAAATAAAAACTTATTTTTTAGCTCAATTGCACAAGTTGGCAGTAAACGATTTTGAAATTTACGCTGTTATAGTTGACAAGCGTAAGCTTCTAAAAACAGATACTCAAAATAAATCAGAGCTTTATAACCAAATAACCAGCATGTTGCTTCAACAGATAACAACACAGGATGTGAGCGCAGTGACATTGATTGTTGATAAAAGCAAAAACAAATATGGGATGAAAATTTTTGATGACTACCTTAAACGGCAACTGAACTTGGAAATGCCTTTTTTCATTCATCATTACAGCTCTAGCGCAAGTAGAGGTTTACAAGCTGTTGACTTGTTTTGTTGGGGGATTTACCGAAAGTACGAGCATCAAGATGCTGAATGGTATCAGGCTTATGAATCAATGATAAGCTACGAGAAAGAATATTAAGCGACCCCTGTTATGCCGAATTCCCAAAGCTTAGCCAACCTACGGAAGGGAACACCAAGGGCGCATAACAGGACTTACTCGCTTGGTGGAAATATTACCACAGAGGCAAAAAATGTCCTACAGCGATTTTGATTTAAAAAAGTAAAGACGGTATATGGCTTAACAATACTTAGGAAAAATCTAAATGAATTTATTAACTGATAACTGGATACCCGTTGAATTAAAAGATGATTTACAACGGATTTCTCTAAAAACACTACTGTGCGAAGAGCAGGATTTTAAAATAAAAACTTTTAGGGACGATATGGAGCTTGCAACTTTACAGTTGTTGGTCTGTATCATGCAGGTGGTATTTATACCCGATGATAAAAAGGCATTAGAAAATTGTCAGCATAGTCCACTATCAGAAACGGACTATCAAAAAGGCATAGAAAACTATCTGGATTGGTTTGATGTCTTGCATCCTGAAACGCCGTTTATGCAAACGGGTACTGTAAAACCGGAAAAAGGCAAAAAAAACTGGGCCTCTCTGCAAAAATTATTTATGGGCTTGCCTGAAAAAAGCAGTTCTAGCCCTACATCCAGTGCGTTTTTTGATACCCCTGATGAAATTTCCGCAATATCCATAGGCGATGCTGCTATTGCTTTATTTCAGCAAGCAACTAATGGTTTTAGTTTAGGCGGCGTAGGTTATTCTGTGGGTTTAAAAGGCTCAATGCCTCTAACGACATTAATTATTAGCGATAACTTAAGGAAAAGTCTATGGTGCAATGTGTTAAGCCGAGAGTTTCTAATACAAAAAGTACCGCACATTTTAAATGCCCCTTTGCAAGAACCTACATGGGTTATTCCACCGCATAGCAAAATACCTGAAGAACACACGCATCATATTGGTTTAATGCGTGGTCTATTTTGGCAACCTGCCAAAGTCAAATTAGAGTTGATTAATGGTGAAGTGACAGGGTTTTATAAGGAAGCAGGAACGTGTACCGTCAAAGGTTTTTGGTTACATCCTCACACGCCCATTGATACAGAGCGCTTAAAAGCAAACGACCCTAAAGAAAAACCTTATCTTTCTGCACGCGGCGATCAACCTTTGTGGGGACAAATGTTGAGCTATTTTTATACGAAGGAACAAATTAAAGTAGTCGATGCAAAAAAAGAAGGGTCAAGTTGTGCCTTGGTTGTACAGCAGTACGAACAAATATGGTTAACAAATGGTATTCAATTGGCTGTCGGCGGTTACATAAAAGGCGGTAGCGCTGAAAGTCTCGCAGGTAGGCGGCATGAAATTTATAGTCTTGCCGAAGGTTGGCAGAATAACAGTCCTGAATTAAATGACTTGATTGATTTTGCTGTTTCATGCCAGCAACGCTTAAGCCTCGCGGTAGCTGATTTTGTCGATAAGGCGAACACTGCTTTTAAAGACCGTAATAATGACTCTCCAAAAAAATTTACCGGTAAAGAGCCGCATTTTAAGAAGCATCTTAAAGCTAATGCCAAACAAGTTTATTTCAATAATTCTGAAACCATCATGCACAGCCTATTAAAAGAGTTTCAGTGGCATGATGATTTAAAACCACATCAGAAGAAATTCATAAGATTAGCTGAAAAAGTTTTTGAACAGCTAGTAAGTCCTTATGAACATGAAGATAAAATGTTAGAACCCGTGATTAAAAGCCGTCAGTTTTTACACAATATGCTCAATAAATTAACTCAACCGTTGTAAGGAGTCGAGAATGACCCAGCTTAAAATTGAAAAAGCGGATGAACAGGCTTGTTTAAGTGCTCTGTTTACTGAATATGGCCTGTTAAGCAACGGCGATAAAGCCAGTATCCGTAGAACGGTAGAGCCAGATGATTTACAGACGAACCCCGTTTTTTACCGCCTAATTCTACAAACTATGGATAGCTTTAATGAGCCAAAAAGCAAAGCAAAGGCGCGGGTATTTTTTGATAACCTGCCCAATATAGGGCGCGTGGTTTATTTCTTGCCATTTATTAAACATCAGGCCAATAGCAAAAGCTTAGGGGGGATACTCAAAGAAAAAAATATCAGTGAACGTCGCTTGTTTCTAGTGATGCGCTCTGAATATCCCGAAGATTTAAAACATCTACGCCGTTTGTGCCAGCAATTTGAGGAAAGTGTTGATGGCGTGAAGTCGGGAAACTTATTATTTTTTTGGGGAAAAGACAAAAATAGTAGCGAACGCAGTAAGCGCCAATTGATGAGGGACTTTTATTTATCGAAAAAGCCTGATGAAAGCACTGTTGCTGAAGAGACCTGACAGGTTTTTAAAACCTGTCAGGTCTAGGTGGCGCTTTAAAAATGATTTAATTTAATTTATCCAAGGAAAAACCGATGACAACTAAAAATTTTGTAAACTTCCACATCTTAATATCACACAGCCCTTCTTGCTTAAACCGTGATGATATGGGCATGCAAAAAACCGCTATATTTGGCGGCACTCGGCGGGTGCGCATTTCCAGTCAGAGTTTAAAGAGAGCGATACGCACCTCGCCTTATTATGAAGCGCAGTTTGGTAAACCTTCCGAGCGCACCAAGCAACTGACTCTATTGCGTAATAAATACCGTGAGTTGCTAAAAGACAAGTTTCCACAAGATATAATTGATACTGTTTTAATGGCAGTGGCGGGTGTCAAAGAAATTAACGATTTAGAAACAGAAGCTAAAGACGGCAAAAATAATGAAGCAGCGAAAACTAAAACAACGGGGACGGTATCCGGCGCAGTCGCCGCATGGTCAGTTTATGAAATAGAGAAATATTGTGACTTTTATCAGCAATTGAAAGAAGAGCATACAGACGAGAAAGTCTTTCAAAAAACATGGGAAAAAGAAACTAAAAAAGACAGCTTTAAAAAATTCAATGCGGCTTTTCAAAACAGCGTTGATATTGCCTTATCAGGCAGAATGGCAACCTCCGGCATTATGACCTCGGTGGATGCGGCGTTAGCCGTTGCTCATGTCATTACCACACACACCGTTGATGGCGACCTGGATTGGTTTACCGCTGTGGATGATTTAAACCAGGAAGCAGGCGAAACAGGTTCAGCGCATTTGGATACCCAAGAGTTCAGTGCCGGTGTTTTTTATCGATATGCCAGTTTAAATCTCATCCAATTACAAGAAAATTTAGGCGAAGTCAGCCGTGAAAAAGCATTAGAAATTGCAGCCCACACCTTGCATTTACTAGCCACAGTCATTCCAGATGCCAAACGTAACAGCACGGCTGCGGATAATCCTGCGGATTTTGTTTGTGTCTCCTTAAGCGACCAACCCATTTCCTTAGCCAATGCTTTTGAAGAACCTGTTAAAAGTAAAAACGGTTTTCTTAAACCGTCAGTTAAACAATTTGTCGATTACAAAGAAAAAGTTTATCAAGGTTATGAACTGCGAGATCAAGTAGCCTTTTTTAGTTTAGATAAACAAGAGGCTTTACAAGGCAAAGCTTGCAATACACTTAGTAGCCTTGAAAACTGGATTAAACAAGATGGCAAGGAATAATCATGCCTAGCTACCTGATTCTAAAATTGCAGGGGGCGATGCAAGCTTATGGTGGGCATACCTATGAAGATTATCGCCCCAGTCTAATCTTTCCTACTCGCAGTGCGGTAGTGGGTTTATTGGGTGCATGTTTAGGCTTGGAGCGTGAAAAGCCGCAAGCCTTGGAAGCTCTAAACGATAGTTTTGAACTTGGACTCAGTGTGCTTGCTCACTCGCGTTTAGTTGAGCAACGCCATTTTGATAAAAAACTTAAACCTCGAACTGTTACCTTGCACAAAATTACAGACTATCACACTGTTTTAGATGCTCGCAGGGCAGACGGTGGAAAACGCGATGATGCTATTGTGTCACGGCGTGAATACCTGTGTGATGCAGAATTTACTCTTGCACTTTCATTTAAAGATAAAGCAGGTTTGGATGCCGTTGTGAAAGCAGTTAAAAAACCACACTACACACCTTACTTAGGGAGGCGCTCATGCCCTTTGCAACGCCCCTTATTTGAAGCCATTGTTGATGCAGACACAGCAGAACACGCTTTACGGCACATTCAACCAGAAGGTACGTTGTATAGCGAGACTGAATTATCACAAAGTTATCCCATGCCGGTACGTGATTTACCCCTGTTTGGTAATAGACGCCGTTTTGTCACACGCACCGTTCATGTTGTAGGAGGCTGATATGTACCTAAGTCGCGTTACTGTGTCACCTGAGCACTTGGAAGAATTCGCAAAAATTTTTCAATATAACTATTACCAACTGCATCAACTACTATGGAAACTTTTTCAGGATAAGCCCGATAAAACGCGTGACTTTTTATTTCGTCAAGATAGCTATAAAGGCTTGCCTGTATTTTATATACTTTCTCAAAGTGAGCCGAATCAAAACCTTAGTGCTTTGAAAGTAGAATCCAAACCATTTAACCCACAACTCCAAGCAGGCGACAAGCTGCGTTTTACCTTACGTGCAAATCCGGTAGAACAGATTACAAAAGAACGAACCTTGGAAGAACAAGAATTGCTGCGGATTGATCGGAAAAAAAAGGGTTTAAGAGATAAGGAAATTATTCCTATGAAAAGAGTTCGGCATGATGTCGTCATGCAGCTTAAAAAAACACTGACTGATGCTGAAAGGTCGGATTATTCCCAGTCGGAATTGGAGCAACAGGCAGGTGCGGCATGGTTAGAAAAAAAAGCTCAAAAAAATGGCTTTAAAGTGTTGTCAGTTACTGCTGAAGGGTATCAACAACATCATTTTAAAAAACGTGGCATCAAAATCAGTACGCTTGATTTTAATGGTGTATTAGAAGTCACTGAGCCGGAGTTATTTATTCAAGAAGCACTTTATAAAGGCATCGGCCCTGCCAAAGCCTTCGGTTGTGGTTTGCTTTCTTTAGCCAGAATCTAATTGCAATTGAATGTCATGGGGTAAGTAAAATCTGTTGGCTAAGGCTTAAAGTAACTCGCAATAAATACCACCCAATCGTTGCTTGACTCTGGGGACGCTACCGACTTAATGATTCCTGTAGGAGCTGGCCATGCCTGCGATATAACGAAGCCTTCGCAGGCATGGCCAGCTCCTACAAAGCTGTGTACGAAGCGTGTAGAGACTATAAAGTCGGGGCTTATTTATTGCGAGCTGCTTAATTATTACCCGCTATCTGTCATATTAATCCAGTGAGCCTACTGATTTAGGGTTGCCGATGATTAAATAGGAGTAGAATTTTTTATTATTAAAACATTATAATAAATAAAGTTAATGCTTCTCGAAAATAAACCTCTTCTTTAAAAAGAATCTATTATATATATTCCATATTCCCTCAACAACATTTGTAGAGAAAGATACTCTCAATAGATTGGTTTTCAAAAATTTATGAAACATTAGAAAAAAATGGATTTATCAACTCATAAAATTACATTTGAAAGTATAATAGATTAATAAAATCCATCAAGTGATTGGATTTAATTTGTGTACCATTAGAAAATAGCAAATTAAATGGTTGATCATTATATTTGCTTCTTGAATATAAATGAACTAGGCAAAAATATGAATTATGAAATCTTAAATGATTGAAGAAAACTAGTTTTAAAAGATAGACATCCGCGACACCCCATCTTGGAAGAGACAAATCAACTTGATACATGATCCAAAAAATACTTACTTATTCGACGAATACACCAAAGCTAATTTAGATAAAATGTTAGATCAAGTATCTTTTTTCCCACAGATTGAGTTAGGAATTACCGTGAATGATTTCGTAATAGAAGAGAGGAGTTTAAGTCAGTTATTCGTGCCAGTGGCATCATTTGATGATGATCGCAAAAAAAACAGAAACGAAGAGATGGTCGCAATGATTGAAGGTATTGTCTATCCTTGGTTCGGTATCGGCTACAGAATTGACTAGATATAATTCGCATTCGGTGATGATAGTCATCTGTTTATCGACCACTCAAGATTAGCAATTTTACATGCCTAAAAAATAGCTAACTTTTTTGTGGATGAGTGTCGACTGTCAGCAAATGAATTCGAGTTTATTGATCAAGAGCTTGAATAAGTTGATAAAATAAAGTTTGCTGATGTTCATGAAGTATAAATACCTGCTATGGTTAATACTCCTTCCATGGATTGGAGGGAGGAAAGTATGTTATATCCAACTGAGCTTTATCTTTTCTGAATTATTATTATTTTTCAAATGGAAGGGGTTTTGGGGTTTTGGGGAGAT
>CAIMDR010000530.1 GCA_903839795.1 uncultured Methylococcaceae bacterium
GAAGGGGCGTCTGAAAATGTGTATAGACTTTCAGAAATTAAATTTCCAATTCGCATCGCTACACGACTTTACAGATAACATCTCTTGAAGGGATAGTATCTGTTGATATAGAAATTATTTATCTGAAGAGTATAGTTTGATTTTATACTTTTAACACCCTGATCGGTTTACGTTATTGGTAATTGAATCAAGTTTTAACCTCACGGTTCTTGGTCGGTTATTTCTGTCCATTGGCATTTTTCTTTGACCAGTGACGCAGCATGACCATTACCAATGCCCTTTGCAATCAAAGCTACAACCCGGTCGTCTTTTGAATAGCCTACATGGGCTTCAATAGGATTGGCCATTTTACCCATTCCAAACGCATCAAATACTTTGGCTACATTAATATTGATATTGGTTACGTTAATACACAGCCTGGAATCGAGATATTTTTCACTAAAATCATGCGGTACGGCATAACTTAGCAAGTCATTGGGATCACTAAAGGCAATAATCGATGTTTCATTAAACATGCGTGAGGTGTACTTTGATCCCGTCGATTGGCAATAATCCGCTTTCGGTGCGATTACCTCAGGGAGCTCTCTGCCCAATTGCAACATCGGGAGTTGATTGGACATCATAAAAATCTGTACATGCCTTTTTTGTAACGCTTCTCGCTTCATTTTATTAATAGTGCGTAATGTCGATTTTTTGTCCGGGTTCTCTAATAAAGACACCATACGCGTTATGCCGTCAATGGTTATACGGCTTCCCAAGCTATGGGATATAAAAACGAAGTCATCCTGATTGGCGCTATCGCTAAGAACGTTGTTAAAATCACAGCCATGCCGACCGTCCTTGGGGATTTCATCCCAGTTATCTTTGTTCATCCAGCAAAAAGCTTGAGCAAATGACCTTAATATAAGATCCCTGCTTTTACCGAGATAAATGATAGGATCCGGCCCGGTATCATTGCTGAATTTTTTTAACATATCGTTAACTTCTGCTCGCCGATAAGAATATTCACCCGAATTATCAAAGGCCAATAAAGATTTTTGATCGCGGGTAATTTCTGACCACGTCAACTCATAAAACCATAGTCCCTGACTACTATTTTCGTTTTGCAGTCGGGTAACGCGTAAATTACCCAGCTTTTGATCAGGGTCGCTAAAGGACATGAGTTGTATGTCTTTATACGTGCTGGCTTTGGCGGTTAATTTAAGATCATTGGCTAATTTTTCAAGAAATTCTGTGGAATAACCGGGTAAATGATCACCGACACCATGAACCATTAAGACTTTGGTTTTACCTTGTGACTTTTCTAATCCAGATGCTATTCCTTCGAAGGATTTTCCACGCACCTGACATACACGGGTATCTTGAGCATCGGATTTTTCCAGAAAAGCTTCTGCCACGCCTTTTCCAAAACTGGCACAACCCGATAAAAGAGTAGACAAGGATGCCAGCAACAAGGCATTTTTTAGAGTCGATAAAGTCATTTTTTTTATTAACATAATTTCTAATTTTTAATAAAGCTTAACAATAAAAACTTACATTGAGCGGGTATGAAAAATGAAATATCACGTATTTTACCTGCATTATTGCCGAAATTAGCGGATTTTAAAATCATGCTGTTTTTCGTTTAAAAATTTGTTTATTTTTTATCGGCGATTTTAGCAGCAAAGTTTGCTTTTTTCTCGTAATTTAAAGGAAGTCGACCCGCTCAATGTCAGTAA
>CAIMDR010000531.1 GCA_903839795.1 uncultured Methylococcaceae bacterium
ATCTATCATGAAAAAACCCAGGCAGGACTTCGCATTACCGATAAAGACGATCAGGTCGTTTTTAATGCAGTATATCCAGCTTACGGCTACCCTGATTTTAAGGCCATTCCTCCGTTAATTTTAAACACCTTGCTGTTTATAGAAAATCGCGAGCTACTTAACGAAGATCATACTACCGTTAATCCGGCTATAGAATGGGATCGCCTGGGTTTTGCCAGTCTGCAATTGATGGCGCACAAATTGGGCGCTACTCATGCCGTACCAGGTGGCAGTACCTTGGCCACCCAATTAGAAAAATATCGTCATTCAAAGAATGGTTACACCAATTCGATTGTCGATAAATTTCGCCAAATGGGTACGGCATCGGTGCGCGCCTACTTGATGGGCCCTGATACCTTAGAAATGAGGCAAGAAATTGCGCTCTCTTATTTAAATTCCATGCCGCTTGCCGCTACGCCAAAATTAGGCGAAGTTCATGGTTTGGGTGATGGTTTGTCGGCCTGGTATGGTGCCGATTTTGCCGAGGTCAATAAATTACTGAGTCCGGAAGCACTCAAGCCACCGCATCAAATTACTCCCCAACAAGCGCAAGCATACCGACAGGTGTTGAGTATATTATTATCACAGAGAAGGCCTTCCTATCTGTTGGGACGTGGTTATGAAGCCTTACAAAATCTGACCAACAGTTATTTGCGCTTACTGTCAGATCAGGGCTTTATTAGTGAGGCACTGAGGGATGCGGCCTTACAAGGCTCTTCTGTTCGCCCGCCTAAGTCAGTCGCTGAACCGGCCAAGTTTATGACCGAAAAAAAGACGCAAAATGTATTGCGCAGCCGCCTTTCCCGTGTTCTGGGCGTAAAATCTAATTATGAATTGGATCGCCTCGATTTAACGGTTAAAACCACGCTCGACTACCGTACCCAGCAAGCGATTACCAATGCGCTAAGGCAACTCAGTCAGCCCGACCAAGCACGTGCCGCAGGTATTTTGGGCTTTAGGTTGCTTAACGAAAACACGGACCTAAATCCGATTGTCTACAGTTTAATGTTATTTGAACGGAGCAAAACCGGTAATCTTCTGCGTGTGCAAACCGATAATTACGACCAGCCGCTTGATATTAACGAAGGCATTCGTCTGGATCTGGGCTCCACGTCAAAACTAAGAACGATGGTGCATTATCTGGAGTTGGTTACTGATATTTATCAGCAGTATAAAGAGCGTCCTGCACAAGAACTCAGTAAGATTGAATTGCATCCCCGCGACTATTTATCGGCATGGGTTATAGAACAGTTAACGCTATCACCCAAAATCAATCTGGAGGACTTGCTTAATCTGGCGCTGGACAGACGTTATTCAGCCGGGCCTGGCGAGTATTTCTTTACCGGTGGCGGCCTTCATCATTTTAATAATTTCACTGAAGATGAAAATAATAAAATCATGTCCGTGCGCGATGCTCTGCGTGACTCTGTCAATCTGGTCTTTATTCGCTTGATGCGGGATGTTGTTTATCATCATCTTTATAAACCGGACGGCATAGCCCGTTGGCTTGAAAGCCCGGATGACCCCAAACGCCAAGAATATCTGGAACGGTTTGCAGACACCGAAGGACGTACTTATTTACAACGTTTTTACGTCAGATACCACGGCAAAACCACAGAAGAAGCTATGGCAACACTAACTAAAAGAGTGTTTGCCAAGCCTTCGCGTTTTACCATGCTGTATCGGTCGATTTATCCTGAGCGAGACGAGACGGCGCTTAGTGCTTTTCTTACTGCCAATTTAGGCAAAAATGCGCTGGTCGATGAAGATATCTATGAGCTTTACGACAAATACTCCGCAGAGAAATTTGATTTACAGGATCAAGGTTATATTACCAAGATTCATCCGCTGGAATTATGGCTGGTGGGTTATTTAGCCCAGCACCCAAAAGCGACGCGTGAAGAAGTTATCGCTGCCAGTTATGAGCAACGCCAGGATGTATATCGTTGGTTGTTTAAGAATCATAGAAAATACGCTCAACAGCGACGCATCATGACAATGCTTGAAGAAGAAGCTTTTAAAGAAATTCATACGGCTTGGAAACGCGTTGGCTATCCGTTTGATGCCTTAACACCTTCTTATGCGACATCGATAGGCGCCTCAGGGGATAGACCCGCAGCACTGGCTGAACTCACCGGTATTTTGTTAAATGATGGTGTCAGGTTACCGGCTGTCCGCTTTGAGAGTTTGCATTACGCTCAGGGAACCCCTTATGAAACGCTAATGAACAAGACACCGGATAAAGGTCAGCGTATCTTTGCCCCGGAAATCGCTAAAGTTGCGCGGGGTGCAATGGTTGGCGTGGTTGCAGCGGGAACCGCCGGACGTCTCAACGGTATTTACACGGACGTTGAGGGCAAACCCTTATCAGTGGGCGGTAAAACCGGCACGGGCGATCATCGCAAGCAAGTATGGGGCGCAGGTGGTCGATTGATTGAATCTAAATTTGTCAGTCGTGCCGCGACTTTTACATTTTTCTTGGGCGATCATTTTTTTGGCGTAATGACTGCCTACATCGAGGGAGATAATGCAGGTCTTTATCACTTTACCAGCTCATTACCGGTACAAATAATCAAGTTTTTAAAGCCCGTACTATCACCCTTAATAAACCACACTGAACCACCCAAAGAAATTATCAAGCCAGTGGCTGACGTAATCATTGCCGAAAGTGTTAAGCCGGTTATTAAAGTAGCAGAGACTACGAACCTTAAACCAGTCGCTTTAGTGACAGAAACAAAAAAGAGTCTGCCTGACCCCAAATTGGCAACACCTAAAGTGCTTAAGCCTTTGGTTGAAAAGGTAGTGCCTAAAGTTAACAAGCCCGATACTGAAAAAGCCGTGGTAAAAATCACCAAACCAGTAACTGAAGCCGCAAAACCACTGATTGTAAAGACGCCTCCTACCGTTACCAAGCCGGTGACTGAAACCGCAAAACCACTGGCTGTAAAGACACCGACTACCGTTACCAAGCCGGCGACTGAAACCGCAAAACCACTGGCTGTAAAGACACCGCCTACTGTTACCAAGCCGGTGACTGAAACCGCAAAACCTCTGACTGTAAAGGTGCCTCCTACCGTTACCAAGCCGGTGACTGAAGCCGCAAAACCTCTGGTTGTAAAGACGCCGACTACCGTTACCAAACCAGTGACTGAAAAAGCAATCGCCAAAGTAGCCACTAAGCCGCCAGTGAATGAAAAAGTCACTTTGACCGATAAAAATGACAGTGCAACCCGCTATTACAAATACCCTACACCGCCAAAAC
>CAIMDR010000532.1 GCA_903839795.1 uncultured Methylococcaceae bacterium
ACATGTTCAGAAGAATTAATTGTTGCCGACAAATTTTTACCCCGTAAACAAGGAGCGGGGGGATATTCGTCGATCTCCCAAAAATCTTTCAGACTCCTACCATCTTGCACTAACCAATTTTTTTGCTCTCTCTGATTAACCGGCAAAAAACCAAGCCTGATCACTTCTTGTATTAAATAAGCACGAACAATTTTATTCTCCATGTCGAGAGTCCTTAATATAAGTCAGGACTTGTTTTAAATTACTCACATAATTAAATGCCGCTGTATCTTCTGATTCAACGAGATCTTCCATAAAATTTAAATCGGCCTCAATATCCTCCGCCTTAAGGGTTTTAGAAAGATCATCTTCTAAAATAAACACCTTAAATAACTGTCTTAATTGCGTCCAATGAATTAAATAGCTAGCTAACTTAGGCTTTGGAATCCACCAAATCAGCTGTTTATCAATAAAAGTGTCCCTGCGGACATTAAGCTCAGCCAATTGCTCAACCGTAAAATCGCCAACTAATTCAACTGAATAAATATCTATCGATTGATCAGCAAGAAACGCCAGCATCTCTGTCAGCGGTGTAAGATTAGCCCCGCCTTCAATACTGATATGTCGCCATACTTGATATTCATAGGTATTTGATTTTGCCTGTAAGTAAGCATAGACGGCATTAAAGTTATCTTTATTTTCATACGCCACAATGATGCGGTCAGTTCTTTGCTTTGATAAAAGTGCATTAGATATTACATCAAGAATCTCCGTTATATTAAGGGCGACCGGTAATTCTACGGCACTCAATAACGATTGCTGCCATTCATTAATCTCCGTATTTATATCCAATCCTGACACCCCCATTCCTTGCTGAGCAGCATAATTCTTAAGCAACTTCATCTCTGGCTCATCAGACACAGCGTTTTTAAAAGAACACTTGATGATAGGATTAACAACCGTATGCCATTGACTCTCATGCTTTTGCTGTTGAAGAATGATCCAGTTCTCAAATACTGCACATAACGCTGTTTCACTATCGCCGGGCAAAGCAACCCAAGATGTTTCAAATACCCGCTTTTTCAATATGATATTTAAAAGCTCATCCTTAGGTTTTTTACTATAAGCAAAAAAATCCCTGTTAACACTTTCAACTGCATATTTTAAAACGGCTTGCCGACTCATTTTAGTTTTTTGTTGGGAGATAAAATAATCCAACAATCGAATGGCTTGTCGTGGGATACCACCAGAAAAGGCGGCTAAAACAGGAATTTCATGACAATATGATTGCTGATAAACGCCTAAACGTTTACGCAGCATCTCTTCAATCCATGATTGATTTGAAGCGGTCAAAACAATCTTTTCCAATTGTTTTGACCATCCATCATTGATGAACAGATGTACGGCATTCACTTCAAAGAGTGTTTTAAAACCAGCCAGCGCTGTAAGAGTATCCGATAAACCAACGTAAGCGGGTGAACCCGGTTCAAACTTATCAACACCCGCTGCAAGCAACACAAGCGATCGCCCTAACTTATTTTCTATAGCCTCAACGACTGATTGGAATAAATGGGGCAAATGCTCTAGCAAGGGTTCTAATAGTGCTTTTAATCTCCGATGCTTCTCTAATGCGGCCAGCGAAAAAGTTTCTAATAAAACGTCGGCGACCACTTCGTTTAACTTATCTTGTCTTGTGCCAAAGACTTCAGCAAAGCCTGGAAAACCAGCCACCAAAATAGAGAAATACTCGCCTGAAGAAAACCTCGCTATCTCGGAAAAAACAATAATCCAAGCATCCAGCGGTGACAAATTTAAATCGTTACGGTCAAAATGAAACTCAATGTCAGGTCTCGTTTCCGATAATCTAAAAGCTTGTTTAATTGCTGTCGTTTTACCACAACCAATCTGCCCACCGAAAAGTACCGCCCGCTTTCCCTCACTTATCCAAGCTGATAAATCCCGTTCACAAGCACAAGCACTTTCTATATAAAGGAGCTTAAATTCTTCTTCATCTACCAGCGCTATCCCTTCATCCAAATTTATTCCGTGCTGATTACGCTTCATTTATTCCACGACCTTGTTTACGCATATTTTCTACTGCTCCCATAAAATCCGGAGTATCTGCTTCTTGTTGCCATTCAGTCCAAAAATTTATCGTTGCACTCAGTGGCTTTTCGCTTGGCTCATTAATCCTCACACGACTCGGCAAAAGCACGGCATCACCCACCACCAACGCCTCACCAATATCCATAATCGGCAAAACATCCAACAGACTTTCGAGACTTTCAGGCATCAACTTTTTCACCGTTGCTTGGTCACTACCATTAGTCAGTCGTAAAGCTATCACATTATTACATTGACTAAGAACCGTCTCACTAACATCAGAAGGGCGTTGACTGACAATAAATAAGGCCACACCATACTTTCTACCTTCTTTAGCAATTTTTTCAAATGCCTCAATGGCTCGAAGTTCAATCGGATTTTGCCCCTCTTTTTTAGGGAGATACAAATGAGCTTCATCACACACTAATACTAAAGGCCTGCGTTTTGTATGATCTGTCCAAAACTGCACCTGATAGATCACTCTGGCAACCAAACCCACAATAAGAGGTAAAATATCAGAGGGTACTTCGGAAAAATCAATGACTTTGATTTGGGCGTTATGGGTCTTGTAATCCATTAAATGCGTTACCATCCTAGCCATAGAATCATATTGATGCTCACTGTCCGGCGCTGCAAAAAGAAATCCATAACGCTTATCTGACAACTTACTTCTAATTCGTGTTAACAAACGACTAAATTGGCCATTAAACTTACCTTGTTTAAGCCCACGCGCCCCTTGCTCCATTTCATCATTAAGATCTGTTAAGGTATCCATGACTTTTTCAATTGAAAAAGGAATAGGACTATCAAGAGTAAAAGAAGCCAACACCTGTTCTTTGTACAATTGGGCAAGCATAGCTTTTTTCTGTTCAATCACGGCATCTTGAAAAGCCATTACTTGATTGTGGGCACTAAACTCTGAGCGATCAATAAACATCGCCTGCAATTCTTCTGAATTTAAAAGCCAATAAGGTAGATAAAGTAACTCATCAGAGCACTGACCCAACTCTTCCGGGCCTGGGACTCTTAAATGTCTGGCATAACTTAAATTTCGGTATTCACCATGCAAATCAAAAACGATAAGATTAGATGTTGGAAGTTTTGCGGCTTGCTCAAGTATTGCAGCTACCGTCCATGATTTGCCTGATCCCGTACTGCCTAGTAATGCAGCATGACGTTGAAAAAACTTATTACCATCAAGATACGCAGTTGCGGAGTCATCTAGTGTATATTTTCCCAGCGCAAGTGAATGTAATTTATCACCGGAGGTTACTAAAAGATTCATGAAAAATTCTAGTTGCTGATCAACGAGCACATAGCATTTTGAATCTATATCAGGCACTTGTGCTAAAGATTTCGAAAACGTATATTGGCTCTTAACAACGTCCCATTTAGCAATTCCGACCAGGGTCAATTTAACATTATTAATGACGTCTTCCCTGCTTTCTGTTGCCACCTCTTTGCCAACATTTATATCGTCCACATCATTTTGATTATTGGGTATAGAGACGAATTTAACAACCTTATCTATAAATCCTATCAGCCAAGTCTCTACGGCAGAGGTTGCTCTTAAGGCTACCAATTGACCTACTTTAGCCTTACGCAGGTCTTCATCGGTTTTTACATAAATCGAAACCTGGCGGGTATCCATTTCCCTAACAGTACCCAGCAACAAAGAATCATCTTTGAATTCAAAAAGAGCCATATTAATTTCCCATAACGTCTGTTGCAACCCTATCAAAACACTGATCAACTTAACCCATTCTTTACTGTATTATACTGATTCTCAACACACCAAGAAATTATCACTTAATCCCTGCAAAACCCCATCATGGACAAACAAACCATCGAAACTTATGACCGTGAGGCCGAGCGCATTGCGCAATTACATTCCAGCTTGATACCTGGACGGCTCTATACCTTAATAACCGAGCACTTTACCAAGACTGGCAACACACTTGATATGGGTTGTGGAATTGGGCGAGATACACAATGGCTTAATCAACAAGGTTATTCAGCCCTTGGCGTTGATGCCTCTGAAGGGATGTTAAAACAAGCACAACGCCTTTATCCTCAAGTACACTTTATAAAAGATTCCCTACCCGAACTAACCCGCCTAAACGGACACACTTTTCAGAACATACTCTGTTCAGCCGTTTTAATGCATCTAAACAAAGCCAATCTTGAACAAGCCTGCCAAAAGCTCTTATCCTTATTACAAGCCGATGGACACTTGATTATTTCAATACGGGAAACTAACGCCGTTGATCATAGAGAAAACGGCAAACTCTACGAACCTTTTGACATCAACGTTTTTAAACAATTCTTTCTACAACACCCGTGCAAAATAGTGCTTGAGGAACAAGAACTAGAACCCACACGTCAACTGACTTGGTATAATTTCGTCATTAAAAAGTAGTAATCCCTTGGTAACAATAACGCCCAAATAGTGGGCAAGAATTTGCACTTTTAGTGCAGTTACTCCTCCCCCTGACACGGGGGAGGCCGGGTGGGGGTTCGGGATATGATTATTGATCATCAATAACTCGCATAATCGCTTTATAAACACCGATCATATTATGATTAATCTCGTCATTAGTAA
>CAIMDR010000533.1 GCA_903839795.1 uncultured Methylococcaceae bacterium
GACTGACAATTTACCAAAAGGGTGATCAAAAGAATTGATCTAACGCGTTGTTTATCTGAGTAAATCCGTGTTTATCTGTGGCTTAAATACGTTTTGTAGGATTAATGTCGCCATCTGGATAGGGTGCGTATCGCAGACCATTTTCCATGCAAGAGAAAGAAACCCAATAGGCCACAAGTAGAAAACAATATAGATTGTGGTGCAAATAAAGTCGTTTAGTGGATGCTGTTTTAGATGCGCAATGCACAAGCTCCCACTTACGTGCCGTGGCTCCCGTTTTACCATCCTGTTTTACACGGCTTGGGTGGCCTTATTCCGGCTTCCCGTTTTCAGGTTAATCAATAATGGCCTTATCCAGATTTTTGCTGGAACTCAAGCCTTTTAGCTTTGATTTGTCCTTAATGCCGGCAAAACGTGTACCTGTTAAGTCGGCTCCAGCAAAATTAGTCTCTTCAAGCGACGTTCCTGATAAATCAGCGCCCGATAAATTGGCTCCCGAAAAATCAGCACCGGAAAGATCAACGCCAAACAATACGGTATTCTGGAGATTAGCGCCGGAAAAATTGGCATAGCGCATCAAGGCACGGTCAAAATTGGCATAAGCAAGGTTGGCACCCGATAAATTGACATTATTTAAGCTCGCTCGCATCAACCCCATGGACTGGTTTTTCATGTCAGCGCCCCAGTTGGCATGGGATAAATTTGCATGGGACAAGTTGGCGCGATCCATGACGCCAATAAATCGACTGCCGCTTAGATTGGCGTTGCTCAAATTGGCACCACCGACATGCACACCAAAAATACTGGTATTGGACAGGTTGGCATTAGAAAAATCAACCTTCGACAGCACCGACAAATCGAGAATCAGCCCCGACAAATCACTGTTGCTTAAATTGGAACGGCGTAAATCCGACCCCCACAAATCAGCGATTTTAAAATCCAGTCCGGATAAATCCAGGTTGGTCAAATCCTTTCTACGTAAGTCAGCAGGATGCGCTTTATCTGAGTTGGCAAGTCGTTTTTCTACTTCTGACCGATCCAAATCAGCCGCCGATACCGACATGCACCACAATGCGGACAACATCCCCAACCAGTAACCATTAATTTTCATGTACAACCCTTATAAGTAAATTAATAAAATCAATCGAGAGTAAAAAATAACAAAATATGTAGTTGTTTACCTCCCCCCTTTGAAAAAGGGGGCTTGAGGGGGATTTATTTAATAAAATCTCTCCCAACCTCTCTTTCAAAGAGGGGGCTGAATAATTACAACCTGAACACGCAATTAACTGAAACAGGTAGGATCAATTATTTTGCTGAGACGATTATATAGGATGCTCTCTTTAAATAAGATAAAATAAATCTTTATCCAAAAGCTATCAATCTCAGGACACTGATGAATACAACACTACAAACCGCCATTCAAATTGGACCTTATCACCTAACCAATCGGTTAGTGATGGCTCCGTTGACCCGGATGCGTGCGCCTGACAATATTCCTACTGATTTAATGGTTACGTATTATGCCCAGCGTGCCAGTGCCGGATTAATTATTACCGAAGCCTCGCCCATATCGACACAAGGCGTTGGTTATCCGGCAACGCCCTGTATTTATAACGATGCACAGGTAGCCGGTTGGAAAAAAGTCACCGAAGCCGTCCATGCAAAAAAGGGTCATATTTTTCTGCAACTTTGGCACGTCGGTCGTATTTCTCATCCCGATTTTCATGAAGGTGCTTTACCCGTTGCGCCTTCTGCGATTGCACCCAAAGGTGATGCCGTGACACCGACCGGTATGCAACCGTTTGTTACGCCGCGTGCTTTAGAAACCGATGAAATTCAGGGTATTGTTGAAGACTATCGAAACGCGGCAAAAAATGCGTTGGCTGCGGGTTTTGATGGCGTCGAAATACACAGTGCCAATGGTTATTTACTGGATGAGTTTTTACGTGACGGCACTAATCAACGTACCGATAGTTATGGCGGAACGTTTGAAAATAGAGCCCGAATTTTACTGGAAGTCACCGAGGCGGTTGTCGCTGTTTGGGGTGCAGAACGTGTCGGTATCCGCTTGTCTCCCAGCGGAACGTTTAATGACATGACGGATTCCGATCCCGAAACGTTTTTTGTTTATTTGCTGGGTCAGCTGAATTGTTTTGAATTAGCTTATCTGCATATAGTTGATGCGCTTGAGGGTGATATCAGGCACGGTGCAAACGTCATCAACCTTGAGGTTCTGCGTAAAGCTTATAACGGAACACTGATAGTCTGTGGGGGTTATGACCAGGCGCGTGCAGAAGAAGTTATCGCGCAGGGCGAGGCAGATCTGGTCGCCTTTGGACAACTCTATATAGCCAATCCTGATTTGGCGGAACGCTTTAAGTTAAATGCGCCTTTAAATGAACCAAATGTCGCTACGTTTTATGGCGGCAACGAAAAAGGCTATACCGATTATCCTGCGTTGGCAGATTAACGCCAATAACGGCAGCGGCGCGGTAAGTATTCAAGCC
>CAIMDR010000534.1 GCA_903839795.1 uncultured Methylococcaceae bacterium
GAAGACTCTATTGTGTTTATGAATTTTCGGGCTGATCGTGCCCGCGAAATTTCTCAGGCAATAACGTTACCGAGCTTTGCTTCTTTCGATAGAAACCATGCACCGCATCCCGGTTATTTTTGTACCTTAACGGAATATCATCAAGATTTTGGTTACGATATCGCGTTCCCTTCTGTTGACATTAAAAATGGTCTGGGCGAATACTTATCCAATATTGGCATGAAGCAACTACGACTGGCTGAAACTGAAAAATACGCGCATGTTACTTTTTTCCTTAATGGTGGCATAGATACTCCGTTTCCAGGAGAAGACCGAATTTTGGTACCCTCGCCACAAGTCAGAACCTACGATTTACAGCCGGAAATGAACGCAGCAGAAGTTACCGATCATTTGGTTGAGGCAATTACCGGCGGTCAATACGACGTTATTATTTGCAATTACGCGAATTGTGACATGGTGGGACATACCGGCATCATTCCTGCCGCGATACTGGCTGTTGAAGCCATCGATAAATCCTTGCAACGCGTCATTGAAGCATTAAAATCGGTAGGCGGTCAGCTTTTATTAACCGCTGATCATGGCAATATCGAGCAAATGGTTGATAAAGAAACCGGAGAACCCCATACTGCCCATACGACAAACCAGGTGCCTTTGGTTTATGTCTGTGGAGATAAGCCGTTAGCCTCGGGTGGTGGTTTGTCTGATTTAGCGCCGACTATGTTGGCTATTCTAGGTGTCGCTCAACCCGCTGAAATGACGGGTAGATCACTTATTGATGCGGTTTGATGGGTGAATGAGAAAAAGCTGTTTTTTGTTTTTTTGCTGGTTACGTGGCTTAATCAGAGTTATGCGGAAGCTTTGCAAACCAATACTGAACTTAATAAAGTCGAGTCAGATATTAATAATGTCACGCAGACCCTGCAGCGACTTTCAGAACAAAAAGATACCTTGCAGAGTCTGTTGGCCGATAATGAAAAACACTACGGTGAAACAGCGGCTTTATTAAAAATACTACAGGCTCAAATTGATAGAAAGCGCCAAAGCCTGGACAAGATTCGTGAGAATATTGACATTTATCAGACTGAAATTGATAAATTAAGCAAGGAGTTGGCCGATCAAATAAGAGTGGCTTATGCAATCGGGCAAAAAGAAAGGTTAAAGTTGCTTCTTAACCAGCAAGACCCCGTAGTATCCAGTCGAGTGATGGTCTACTTTAACTATTTCAATAAAGAGCGTTTAAAAAAAATCACGGATATAGAAGCGGCCGTTAAGCGTTTGGATCAGTTGAATGAGCAAAAACAAACTGAAACCAAGCTGTTAGAGCAAGATCTGGAACAAAAGCAATCCGAGCAGATTGTTCTTGACGAGGCCAGAAAGCAAAGAAGTGAATTGCTGGTACAAATTGGCAAAGAATTTTCTTCCAGTGAACAACAGTTAAGTCAGTTACAGGAAAGCGAAAACAGACTAAAAAGTGTGATGGAGTCATTGCCCGTTACCGAAGAAGAGCTTGCTGTTGATGCAGAACCAACGACAGCATTATCTTCGGCAATGGAGAATCCTTCGGAAACCAAGACTGATTTTTCTGCGCTTAAAGGTCAACTGCCTTGGCCGGTCAAGGGTAAATTGGCACACAAGTTTGGAAGCCCCCGAACCGAGGGCACCTGGGACGGTGTGTTGATTGATGCCAATGAAGGGATGGAAATAAAAGCAGTGACTGCGGGCAAAGTGGTTTTTGCCGAGTGGTTGCGTAGTTATGGCTTGTTGATTATTATTGATCATGGTCAAGGGTATATGACACTGTATGCCTTTAACCAGAGTCTTTATAAAAAAACCGGCGATTCGGTAGCTGCTGGAGACGTTATTGCTTCTGTTGGACAAAGTGGTGGACGAAGCGAAGCCGGGTTGTATTTTGGAATACGCAATAAAGGTGTGCCGATTGATCCGTTGGAATGGTGCCGAAATTAAATTGGCGTCAAACGAATCAGTCGTTAGATGATAATATATGTAGAAAATCTAGGATTTGGAGTTTTAACGCACATGCTAAAAAAGAAAGCTGTTTTTATTTTATCCTTAGGGATTATGTTGGGTGTTTTTATGGGTACCTGCCTCAGTGTCTTTGCCGAGAAAAGCAATGGCGATGTTGCAACCGATAACGAGGCGCTGCCCTACGAAGATTTACGGACCTTTACAGAAATTTTCGGTCGGATTAAAAGGGATTATGTCGAGCCCGTTTCCGATAAAAAATTATTGGAAGATGCTATTCGTGGCATGTTGAGCGGTCTTGATCCTCATTCTGCGTATTTGGTTGCCGAAGAGTATCAGGAGTTAAAGGAAGGTACTACCGGACAATTTGGTGGTTTAGGCATAGAAGTCACAATGGAAAACGGCTTTATTAAAGTGGTTTCACCTATTGATGATACCCCTGCCCAAAAAGCCGGTATCAAAGCGGGAGATATTATTATCAAGCTTGATGACAAACCGGTAAAAGGCATGACCTTAACCGATGCAGTCAAGATGATGCGTGGCGAACCCGGCAGTAAAATTGTCCTGACCATCGTTCGTGAGGGCGCAGAAGCCCCTTTAAAACTAACTTTGGCTCGTGACATTATAAAAGTTAAAAGTGTCAAAAGTAGGCTACTGGAAAAAGGCTATGGTTATGTGCGTATTAGCAGTTTTCAATCCGGCACTGGTGATTCGCTTAAAGAATCTCTGGCTGCACTGAAAAAAGAAAACGGCGGTAACTTAAAAGGCTTGGTACTGGATTTAAGAAATAATCCCGGTGGTGTTTTAAATGCAGCGGTTGAAGTGAGTGACGCCTTTATTAAAAGCGGACTTATTGTGTATACGGAAGGACGTATCGAAAATTCAGAAATGCGCTTTAATGCGGCACCTGACGATTTGATTGATGGCGCACCTATCGTGGTGTTGATTAATGCCGGTTCTGCCTCAGCATCAGAGATTGTTGCCGGTGCGCTGCAGGATCAAAAACGTGCGGTGATTATGGGCGAAAAGTCCTTCGGCAAAGGTTCTGTACAAACGATATTGCCCACCAGTAATGGTGCCGCAGTAAAGCTGACAACAGCCCGTTACTATACGCCTTCCGGTCGCTCAATACAGGCTGAAGGCATTGAGCCTGATATTGCTCTGGCACGCGTTAAATTGGAAGCCTTGGACAAAGCCGATTTTATACCGGTTAAAGAGGCCGATTTATCAGGTCATTTACAAAAAGGCAAAGGTGCACCTGCCGATGCTGTGAAGAAAGACGATCCTGATAAAGACAAGGATAATAAACAGGATGCAGCAGATTACTCCTTGCATGAAGCCCTTAATTTATTAAAAGGCATCAGTATTATCAAGAAATAATCATTAATACGCTGTAGTCAAAAAACCGGATTTCAGGCAACTGAAATCCGGTTTTTTTATGGGGGCTGTTGGGTCATGAAATAACTTGTTCACCACGAAGACACGAAGATTTTTCTTAGGTTTTTCTTCGTGAACTTCGTGTCTTCGTGGTGAATTATTTTCTTTGGTTTTTCTTCGGGAACTTCGTCTCTTCGTGGTAAATTATTTTCTTTGGTTTTTCTTCGTGAACTTCGTGAACTGCGTGTCTTCGTGGTGAATTAATATC
>CAIMDR010000535.1 GCA_903839795.1 uncultured Methylococcaceae bacterium
GATTTATCCGGGATTGCCTCAGTCAAGCTAAAAAAACTGGAACAACGAGTTAATCATTTCCGTAGGACTACAAACCCCGACCGGCATCGTAATTTTCATTGTTTATTGGCGAATTAAACGATCTAATAAAATATCTTCTACATTACGGCGTGAATCCAGCACCGATAAAACGTAAACAGCATCGCCTGAAAATCGGTAGATAACACGCCATGGCGGAATAATCAGTTCCCGGTAATGGCCTATTCCTTGTGCCAATAATTCAGGAACAATCCGTCCTCGCTCTGGAAATACTAACAGATCAGCTGTTTTATCCTTGATGCCGGCAAAAACCTTGGCAGCGGCTTGGGGACTTGTATCACGTATAAAGCGGATGATCGCAATCAAATCGCTTTCTGCTGTTTTGCTCCAGTAAACTTGACAGGGCTCATTCATTGGTTAGCTAACAGGGCTTCCATATTATTAAAAACTTGTGTTTGATGACTCATATTACCGCTACGAATATCATTTTCCGCCTGCGCAAGCAATTTCAACAACCCCAGTGCAGCACGCATATTCTCGTAACTTTCAGCGTCTTGCAATACGGCTCGCGGCTCTCCATTTTGGGTGATGATGACGGGTCTGTGGGTTTCATTAACCTGACTTAATAAATCTGCGGAATGTAATTTTAAATAGCTGACGGGTTTAATATCGGCTGAAATCTTCATGGCTTTTACCTTTTATCCATATTTAGCCCCAAGTATAGCACCTATGAAAAATGACAGGCAAAAAAAAGGGAGGGGTTTAAAACCCTCCCTTTTTTATAGGATTTGTTTTTAAGCGAAGTGCTTAGAAACCGAAACCGAGTGAACCGCCTGCGGTCAAACCGTTGACATTGGTTCCGTCAAGAGAGGTAGTCGCCAAGAAGTAACGAACGTCTGCACCGATATACAAGCTTTTCCAGATATTGTAATCAACACCCGTACCAAAATTCATGGCTGGTTTTAGCTCAGTAATCGAATCACCCCGAGAAGGAGGACTGATAACATTTAAAGTAAAACCGACTGGAATGATCCATGGTCTCAGTTTACTATCCTTCATGAATTTTATTTTTGGCGAGGCGTTTATTCTCAGCATACTTTGACTCGCTAATGCAGTAGTGCCAGTCACAGCAAGACTACTGGTGAATGTACCCAAATCAACATAATTAAGATCCAATTCACCCAGTAACTCAGTCTTATCCATCAGACCGAACATATTATCATTCAGACTGAAATCCATACCCGCACCGAAATTCCAACCATTTTTATGACCGGCAGTAGCGCCATTTCCAAGAGAGTTAGTTGTAGCAACCATAGACTCATCATTTGCAGTGAATCCACCACGGAAATACAACATGTTATCTTTATCTTTCTTTACAACTGGCTCAGACTTAACTGAAGTCATCCACGCATCCAGTTCCTGAACTTTTTGAGCATCTACTGCTGCAACAGGTGCAGTAGCGCCTACTTGCGCTCTTAAGCTGGCGATTTCATCTTGCATGGCTCTTAATTGAGCTTCCAAGACTTCTGCTTTGCTGTTTGCCGCTTCTGCCAAACGCTCTGCACTGACTTGGTGAACATGTGGTTTGGCAGCTTTGTGCGCAAGAGCTGGTTGAGAAACCAACGCGCCTGTCATGGTTATTGTTGCCAAGGCGATGCCCAGACCTATTTTATTATTTTTAATTTCCATTGATTCCCCCTCATGGGTTGTTAATTTACAAAAATTTGTTGTAATACAACAAATCTGATTTCACGGGGTAGATAATAACAGTAAATTAATTTCCATACAAGCATTATAGCTATTTTTTTATCATCAATTAACCCTTAATAATCAATAAGTAACAATCTATTCTTAATTTTACTTATATAGCTGTCTGTAAAAAACAACAAAAAACAACCCATAATCCAACTTACAACACTGTTAAAATGGTAACTATTCAGTCCCCCTCTTTGAAAAAGAGGGGTTAGGGGAGATTTTATTAGCGTATTCTCTGTGCTTGGTGTGATAAAACAAAATATGAGTATACTTTTCACCTACATAATTTATAGCGAGGTAACCCATGCAAGCGATAGAATTTGAGTCAATACTACACAATGGACATCTTGAAATCCCTAAAAACTATCACAACTGGGAAGGCAGACATGTCAAAGTTATTTTATTGTCTGATGAGCAACCAGCAGAACAAAAAGCCGATGCAGTTTTTAGATTACTATCGGAGCTATCTGATGACTTTATGGAGCAAGGTAGACAACAACTACCTGTGCAAATGAGGGAAACTTATTAATGTTCATGCTAGACACCAATATATGTATTTATATTAAAAAAAATAATCCACCTCAAGTTTTAGAAAAATTGCAATCGCTATCCCTTGATCAGGTTTGCATGTCTTCAATTACCTATGCAGAATTATTCTATGGCGCGATAAAAAGCCAGCAATCAATCAAAAATATCGAAAAAATAGCTGTATTAAAATCGATTATCCCTATATTGCAATTTGATGAATCCGCCGCTGAGCAATATGGACGGATTCGCGCCACCCTGGAAAGTCGTGGCTTAATAATTGGCTCAAATGATCTACTAATCGCCGCTCACGCACTAAGCAAAAATCATATATTGGTTTCTAATAACTTGCGGGAATTTGAACGAGTAGACGATTTAATAACAGAAAATTGGCTTTAGCTTTAACCCCTTACCCACATCCATGATTAAAACCCCAGATATTACCATTATTGGCGGCGGCGTTATCGGCCTGCTGACTGCCAGAGAATTTATTAATGCCGGCGCTACAGTGACTATTATCGAAAAAAACCGCTTGGGACAGGAATCGTCTTGGGCCGGTGGGGGTATTTTGCTGCCGCTTTATCCTTGGCGACAAGCGGACGCGATTACGCGCCTGACCTTACAAAGCTTGTCTTTGTATCCCGCGTTAGCCGCACAACTGATTAGCGATACCCAAAAAGACCCGGAATGGACACCCTGCGGTTTATTGATCACTAAAAATCCGGATATTACAGCGGCACTTGACTGGTGTAATGCCAACCACATCGCCTTTGAAACACCTAGCGCGGACTTTTTTAACGATCTGGGGACCACGCCGGATAATCCGCTTTGGTTATCCGGAATTGCCCAAGCCCGTAATCCCCGACTGGTTAAATCATTAATACAAGACCTTATTAACAAGGGCGTAACGTTACTAGAGCATTGCGAGTTAACCGGCATTACGCTGACACAAAACCGGATTACCGACATCAACACCACAACAGGCTCGCAGCCGGTTAACCAGTTAATTATTTCTGCCGGTGCCTGGACGGGGCAATTATTTCAAACGCTTTTCCCTGAAATGCTGGATAATGCCCCGAAAATTGCCCCCGTTAAAGGCCAAATGTTGTTATTTGACGGCACGCCGAACCTGTTGCGTACAATGGTGCTGGATGGCGATCAATATCTGATCCCTCGCCGTGATGGAAAAATACTTGCAGGCAGTACGGTAGAACAGGATAATTTTAATAAAAATACCACAACAGCCGCCAAAGACAGATTGACTGAATTTGCTTTAACGTTATTGCCGGCACTTAAAAACGCCCCGCTTATTCATCATTGGGCAGGTCTAAGACCCGGCACAGAACACGGCATACCGTATATCGACAAACATCCTGAAATCAGAAACTTAAGTATTAATGCCGGCCACTTTAGAAATGGCTTGGTGATGGGCCCCGCCTCTGCGCAACTGATGGTCGACCTGATTTTAAATCGCTCCACAGCCGTAGCCCCTGAGCCTTATAAATTAAGTAGATTGAATGATTGATTCACCACGAAGACACGAAGAAAAACCAAAATAAAAACTTCGTGTTCTTCGTGGTGAAATGCTTTAACTTGAGACATACCACACCACGAAAACACGAAATCTTTACCTCTTGGGCTTTCTTCGTGCTCTTCGTGTCTTCGTGGTGAAATAGGCATATAACGACACGAAAACACGAAATTTTTACCTCTTGGGTTTTTCTTCGTGTTCTTCGTGTCTTCGTGGTGAAATGCTTTAAATTAAGGCCTATTGATATGCACCAACTCAACATTTAAATCATTACCTAACGGCAAACTTATGAACCTTTATCCTTTATTACGCCCGCTATTATTTTCACTTGATCCTGAAACAGCCCATGAGGTTACGCTTAAGCTGTTAAATGTTGCGCATGTTTCCCGTGTCGGGAAATAAA
>CAIMDR010000536.1 GCA_903839795.1 uncultured Methylococcaceae bacterium
TATTCAGTCCCCCTCTTTGACAAAGAGGGGTTAGGGGGGATTTTATTAGATAAATCCCCCTCAGTCCCCCTTTTTCAAAGGGGGAGGTGAATACTTACTGTTGTTACGTTCGGCGAGCGGGATTGAGGTCTTTGCGAGTATCTGGTTTTGTTTGGTAACAGGAATCGACTCACCGGTCAGGGACGACTCGTCGACTTCCAGAGTATGCGCGGTGATAACACGGCCATCGGCGGGTATCTTGCTGCCAGCTTCCAGAATGACAATGTCACCGGGCACCAGTTGGTCGGCAGAGACTTCAAGCGTGTAGCCATCACGCCTTATCTTGGCCTGAAAAGCGAGCATTTTTTTCAGTGCATGCAGTGATTTTTCAGCCTGAAATTCTTGATAAAATCCCAAGGAAGCGTTAATAACGACAACCACTAAAATCACTATGCCATCTTTTAGATCACCAATAGAGGCTGCTAAAATGGCCGCTGCAATCAGCACCAGAATAAGAAAGCTCCTGAACTGGGAGAATAATAAATTCCAGGCAGAGCGGGGCGGTTTTTCGGTAAGTCGGTTAGGGCCGTATCGATGCAGGCGCTCTGCGGCATCGGCTTGACTTAAACCCAAGGCATGATCGGAATCCAGTTCATGAAGGACTTCCTTGACGGGTAGAGTATGCCAAATCTGACGGGTTTCCAGGTCTGGCATGTTTTCATCTTGTTGTAACTGTAGCCAGGCTTGCCACACGGATAGCAGAACGGCAAGAACGACGGGCCCCAAAAAAAGTCCAATCGCACCAAAGGCGGTAAGTCCACCCAGTACACCCAACAACACGATAAGAAAAGGGACCCGACTGGCACCACTAATGACTAGTGGACGAATCACATTATCAATCGTGCTAACAACCAGAAAACCCCACAGTAACAGTCCCAATCCCGACCACAGCTTATCCATTAGAATCAGGGAGATGCCGGTGGGCAGCCAGACCAGGGTTGCACCCATCGGGATCAGCGCCAACAATGCGGTTATGGCTCCAAACAGCACGGGTGCTTTTACACCGGCAACCGTGTAACCTACGCCTGCCACCATACCTTGGCCGAGGGCAGCAAGTACCAGACCGTAAACGACGGCACGGGTAGTTTTGCCAGCGGCTTGCAGATAAACATGCTGATATTTTCCCAGAAAACGAACCAGTCCTTCCTGCAACTGTTTAATGATTTCTTTGCCGTCACGAAAACAAAAAAATACGGTGACCAAGATAACGCCCAGCTTCATCACATTGAGGCCGATACCGCCCAGAAACTTGGCAAAGCCACCCAGCCATTGTTTCGCCCAATCAGCAAGTTGTGTGGCCAGTTCGGTTTTGTCATGGGTCAACTGATTCAGTAATGCCTGTAAATAATTGCCCAGCCAGGGTAGTTTGCGTATAAATTCAGGTAGTTGATAGGGGCCTTGAATAAAATTATCTACCCAATTTTGATAAGCGGCTTTGGTCTCGTCTTGTAGCATGGCGACAAGCCAATAGAGGGTCAGTGAAATCACTGCGGCAATAATCGCCGTCATAACGATCGCACTGAGATTGGCTTGGTCTTTCAGTTGATGTCTCAGCCATTGGTAAGGGGGCCATGTGACATAGGTTATAATTATCGCCCAAATTAGCGAGAGTAAAAACTCACGGAGCACCATAAAGCCCAGTATCAATAGACCCGCTAAAAGAATCCCGGGTATAAGGGAGCGCATGGGTTTGTTGCCTAATAATTCATTCATGGCTATCGCCTAAAAAATAATGTGACACGCGGATGAGCGGACGGGCTTTACGGTGATGAATCAAAAATAGTGGCACTATATAAACTAACAAGCGGATATTTAAATAAATCAATATGTATTTGAGATTATAATAATGCGATTTGTCCCTTTTTAAAACAGTCTGCTCATTACTGTGCAGATTAAAATAAAGTAATTTTACGCAGGCATTCTTTAACAAGAGAAAATTTGTGCCGCAATAATCAGGTAAACAGCTTGTGATGATAATGAATAAACAGAAATGGAATACTAAACCGGTAAGTTTAAAAATGAAACCCATTAATTTATCTAAGTATTATGGACTGATATTGTGTTTTAGTCTGCTTAGCGGTTGTTCAGAACAAGCGGTTCAAAAACTTGAAGGCGCAGCTCAGGGCACAACCTATCATATCAGTTATTGGTCAGAATTACCGGTAGAGGCTAAGGCCGTTGAGCTGAGTGTTAAAAACGAACTCGATGCCATCGACAAAACACTGTCTAATTATCGGCCTGATTCGGTCATTGAGCAGTTCAACAGTACTGAAAATACGGACAGCCAAGAAGTCGGCAACGAAATTGTATCATTAGTGCGCATTGCACAAACCGTTTCTCAGGCTAGTCAGGGTTGTTATGATTTAACGACTAAACCTTTATTTGATTTATGGGGTTTTCGGGGTGATACACCGGCTATTCCTGATGAAGCGGCCGTTCTTAAAACATTGTCTAAAATCGGCATGGAAAAGTTGGAGGTGGTCGATGATACTCACTTGCGTAAAAAACAGGCTGATTTAAAAGTTGATTTATCCTCCATCGCGCAAGGTTATAGCGTGGGTAAAATCAGCCGGGTTTTGGAGCAAAACGGCATTAACGATTATTTGGTTGAAATCGGCGGGGAACTGCAAACCCGTGGGCACAAGCCGGACTCACAACCTTGGCGCATTGCACTGGAAAGACCGTTGCCGGGTGAGCAGCGCATGCAAAAAAGAATGACCATGCCCAAGGAATCGCCGATGGCGGTGATGACGTCAGGTACTTACAATCATTATTTTGATTACCAAGGCCAGCGTTACAGTCATATTCTTGATGCCCGCACGGGGCGTCCGATTACGCATGATCTGGTTTCCGTCACTGTGATACATGATGACCCAACCATCGCTGATGCTTGGGATACCGCTCTGCTTTGCTTGGGTCAAAAAGACGGGCTGCAAGCTGCCAACGCCGCAAAAATTCCTGCGCTGTTTATTCAGCAGCAGGGCACCGAACTTATCGAATCCCGAAGTGAAGCGCTAAACACTTTGGATAGAATCACCCTTGAATAACCGGATCAACATCATGTCGTTTAAAAATTACAGTCGCAGTCTTTTTACCCGCTGGGGAAACTGGACTCTCAGCAATCCCGTTATGGTGTTGTTAATTATCAGTGTGCTCACTTTTTTTGCATGGCAATATACCGTTAGTCATTTAAGCATTGATACCGACACGACTGACATGGTTGCACCTAATGCGCCTTTTCAGAAAAATCTGCGTAATTATGAAAAGGCTTTCTCGCAAGATTTGCATACCATTTTATTGGTGGTTGAATCCAATACCCCTGAATTAACCAAGGCCGCGACTAAAAGACTGGGACGCTTATTAAGCGCAGATAAAGTCAATTTTGAAACCGTTTACCTGCCCAACGAGAATGAATTCTTTCATCAAAATGGCTTGCTTTACCTGGATAGCGTTGAGCTGCAAAGCTTGTCAAACAACTTGTCTCAAGCGCAGTCGTTTATCGGCAGAATTTCCCAAGAGCCCAATCTAACCGGCTTTTTTTCAATATTTGAAGATGCTTTAAACTCGGCTAATAAAGATCAGGCGGTGCCCATTGATCTGCCTTCGTTAATTGATAAAGTTTCATTGGCCTTGCATAAAAGCATGAATGGTGAAAATAACTTACTGTCGTGGGAAAGCTTAATTGCTGAGAAAAAATTAAGCGGTAACGGGATGGATAAAGGTTTTATTACCGTATCACCCAAGTTTGATTACACTCAAATTCGACCGGCCGAGCACGCAATTGATGCGATACGCAAAGCGATTGCCGAGGTTCAACAACCCGATGTACCTGAGGTTAAAGTTTGGATTACCGGTGAAGTAGGGTTGGAAGATGATGAACTGGTAGGCATGAGCAGTGGTACCTTTAACGCCAGTATTTTCTCGATAGTCTTGGTTTTATTTATTTTATTGATCGCTTATCGCTCCATTTTGTTGACTCTTGCAACACTGGTTTCCCTGGCTTTAGGGATGATATTTTGTGGCGCTTTTGCGGCGGTATCCGTGCAAGAGCTTAACTTGATTTCAGTGGCTTTTGCGGTATCCAATATTGGTTTAGGGGTTGAATACGCCATTCATTTTTGTTTGCGTTATCAGGATAATTTGCGGCACCATGTTCATAAAGACAGGGCATTGCGCAGTACGTTGATTTCGACAAGCCCTTCATTAATATTGTGCGCAGGCACTACAGCCATCGGGCTTTATGCGTTTGTACCGACCGATTACAAAGGTGTATCCGAGTTGGGCTTGTTGGCAGGCACCAGTTTGTTTATCTGTCTTTTGATAACCTTGACGGTGTTACCGGCATTGATACGATTTATTCCGGTATCGGAAAAATTAGAACCCCAATCAACTCATCCTTTGTTGGCAACGTTGGCAGAAAAAATGGCGACTTTTACGCTTCATTATGCCAAACCTATTTCGTTATTAACTTTCCTGATTGCCATTATTTCTGTCGTGCTGGTGTTTAAGGTAAAAATTGATTTTAACCCCATTAATCTACGAGACCCCAATACCGAATCGGTCATTGCCTTTAAAAACTTGAATAAAGATCCGGATACCACGCCGATGACGTTGACGGTGTTGGCAGCGGGCGAACAACAAGCCAAGGCCATGCAGAAAAAACTTTCGGTATTGGAGTCTGTTGATAAAACGGTCAGTCTTTTTGACTTTGAGCCTTCTGAACAAGAAGAAAAGTTGGCAATCATTGAAGAAATGGCCTTGCTGCTGGGTTCACAAACACAGTATTTCCCGGCATTGAAAACCGATAATGATCCTATTCCCGGCATTAATCGATTGATAAAAACGATTGAGAACATTTTGCCGGCTAAAACGGATGTCCATGAAATAGCGGCGTTAAAAGGCTTTAAAAATGAGTTGCAGGATGTATTGGTTGAACTGGATACACGACAACAACCCAGCCGACGCATGTTGATTGAGAAGATACAAACAACGCTACTGGGTACTTTGCCAAGCACCATGAATGAACTATTGACGGGTTTAAATGCCAAGGAAGTTACGCTGAACGATTTGCCGTCTGATTTTAAAGATCGATGGCTCAGTAAGGATGGCAGTTACCGTATCCAGATATTCCCCAAAAAAGATTTAAATGATTTAAGCAATCTGGAAAAGTTTATTGCAGATGTTCAATCCGTTGCGCCTGAAACAACCGATTTGCCGATCATTTATTGGGAGTCGATGAAAGAAGTGGTTTATTCTTTTCAAAAAGCCATTACCATCGCCTTAATTATTATTGCCTTACTTTTGTATGGCATACGTCGCAATATGACCGATACCTTATTGGTCATGACACCTCTGATCTTGGCGGGATTATTCACCATGGCCAGTACCGTACTGACTAATACGCCCATTAACTACGCCAACATCATTGCCTTGCCATTGTTACTGGGATTGGGTGTTGATAACGGCATACACATGGTTGAAAAGTTGCATCACTCGTTATCTGAAAAGCAAAACATTTACCAATCCAGTACTGCCAGAGCCATGTTTTATGGTGCTTTAACCACCGCTTCCAGTTTTGGAGGCTTGGCTTTTTCATCACATGAAGGCATTGCCAGCATGGGTTTGATCATTACTATAGGTATTTTCTGGATTATGGTTTGCACTTTTATTGTTCTTCCCGCCATTAGTAAAATTGTTTTAAAGGGGAAGGTTAGCGCGTAGGACGACAGTATCGCCGGAAACGCTTGCTTATGCTATTGTTTAAAATACTATTTAGCTATATCCTACAGCGCTTAAGAGGGCTGTGTTGACTAGCAAAGCTTATTTTTTTTGATGGTAGAATAAACCTAACTTTCAGCCTACCCCCTCTTTGAAAAAGAGGGGGTAGGGGAGATTTTAGTAGATAAATCCCCCGCAGCCACAATGCCGTTATGTTAAGCGCAAGTTATTTAAA
>CAIMDR010000537.1 GCA_903839795.1 uncultured Methylococcaceae bacterium
AAGACACGAAGAACACGAAGATTTTGCTTTGGTTTTTCTTCGTGAACTTCGTGTCTTCGTGGTCTGTAATATCTTTAAGTTGATGTGTATGGGTTGCACCCACCGACCGACCGGCATCGATACCGTTCTTAAACCTTCGTGTCTTCGTGGTGATTGTTTTCAGCTTAAAGTAACGTCAGTTATTATTGGGGTAAATCGTAACCGTATTTTTTGATAATAGCCAATGCCGGTGCGGATTTTAAATAATTTAGCAAGGCGGGTGCAGCGGGATTTTCAGCGCCTTTCTTCATTAAAACCGCACCTTGGCGGATGAGTGTATGGTCATTTTCCGGAATAATCCAGCCTGAACCAATTCCAATTTTACCATTTTCAATCACTTGCGATAAGGCGACAAAGCCCAATTCAGCGTTAGCAGTACTGATAAATTGATACGTTTGCGCGATGTTTTCGCCCTGTACAAACAAGGGTTGTAATTTATCGAATAGTCCCTGCTTTTTTAATACTTCCACGGCTGCCGCTCCGTAAGGTGCTAATTTGGGATCGGCCAAAGCCAGATGTTTAAAGCTGCCAGTGGCCAAAATTTTACCTTCGTTATCGACATAACCAGAGGTTGCCGACCACAAAACCAGCCTGCCAACAGCGTAGACGAAACGGGTATTCGGGACAGTCAAGCCGTCTTGTTCCAGTTTTTGCGGCCCTTTTTCATCAGCCGACAACAATACTTCAAAAGGGCCGCCATTTTCCAGTTGCGAAACAAATTTACCCGATGAACCAAATGATAAGTGGGCGCTGTGTCCGGTCTCTTTTTCAAATTCGGCGGCTATTTCCGTCATGGGTTTGCTAAAGTTGGCAGCAACAGCGACCAACGTGGTCGCTGCTGAACCGGATTGACTGACGGCCAGTAACAATGCCGTTAACAATAAACTTAATGAAATTTTTTTAAACATAAAAATGCTTCCTTTTAAAATGGCCTTGATAAGTTGGACGTGTTTTTTTAAAACCTGAATTGGCTTTGTACATAGAAATAATCGGTATCACCGCCGGGTGTTGTATCGCCTGGCCTCGCTGTCGTCGGTGTATTACTGGTTACGGTTGCCGTTGATACGGCTGATTTAGCAAATTGACCTTTAAACAAATGAAACCATCCTGCCTCAAAATATAAGCTGCTGTTGTAGCTGTAACGACTCGAAGCCCCCAGTTGATTACCCACATAACTGCCGCTGGTGCCATTGGCATTACCCACAAAACCGGGCGAAACAGTGGATGAGCATGAGCCGCCGCCCCAACAATCGCCTGCTGAGGCCAGCCAGATTAAGCGTTGTTGCAATAACACGGTGACATCTGAACGGGGCGCAAAACTAAACCGGTAGCTGGGGGAATTGATGTTGCTACGTTGGAAGGCGGAATAAATGCCCGTTGAGCCAAAATCAATATCTGACCCACCATAGAGCGGATCGAAGCGGCCATCGGTTGAGCCGTTGCTGTACTTGGAGCTTTTGCTGCCACTCGCCCAATCATATTCCAAAAGAAAGCGGGGTGACATGGGGAGGTCAAAACTGTAGCCCGCTTCGATATGTTCAGACCACGCTTGGTGATTTTGCTGCTGATTGTTAACGGAAGTGTTGTATTGTACCGTACCAAATTGCCCCATCCCTTCGGCGACAAAATCAAAATCACCTTTGTTTGGCTTGATATAAAACCGTAGACCGGGCGTAAAATATTTACGATTGCGGGTGGCGTTGTTGGTGCTATCACCCTCATTTAGATTGTATAAATAAATTTCTGTATTGATATTTTTAATGACGTTATAGCCTTCCAAAATACCGCCAGAAAAAAATGTTTGGGTATCTTCCATATCCCATTCTTGATTGCCGTTGACCAGCAGATTGGCATTGGGTGCCAATAGATTGGGGTTGCCACCGGGGGGCGTGGTGATATAGTTTGGATAACGCAAAACAGGCATGCTGCCAAAGGCATTAAATTGCCATTGATCATAATCAAGCACCCTGATTCGCAGGCCGGTAAAGCTATTGACCGTATTACGGAAAATGGGTCGGGAAACCAGTCGGCGACTGCCTAAATCTATGGTTTGGCGACCGGCTTTAATTTCTATCCCCCGACCGCTAAAGAATGCATTTTGATCAGCCCAAGACGCATAGCCTTGAATAAAGTCGGCGGTGTCAACTATCGTGTTATTAGGAGGATTCGGCGTGTTATTAGTCCCGTGGTCTGATAACAGTCCCCGCGCATCCATAAATTCAGTGGCAAACCGGAAGTTGCCCAACTTGGCTTGTAGCCAAAGATCGGTTTGAAATTCAATTTGCTGGTTACCGCCACCGGCTTTAGGCGCTGGGGATGGTTGACTGGGCTTAAAGGTGTCACTCAACGACTCATAACGGGTTCGGTTCTCAAGACCGACTGTCAGCCAGTCAGGCAAACCCAAAGTATCGTGCAAATTCCAGACGGGTTTTTCATAACTATTGCCCAGCAAAGCATCATCCATTAAGGCATTGTAAGCGGCCATGGGTGCGCGGGTATAAGTTGGCGGTGGCTCTGCGGCCTGGCTAATTTCGCTATTACTTATGAAGAAGCCGCCGATGATTATTAGTTTGAGTGCATGACTGGCAGTCGCCTTTGCATGATTTTTTCTTGGCTTCATCAATCACCTGGAGTGTAAATAGTAAGAAACATCGACATTGTTTCATCGATACACACAGATCTTGTTTAACAGTAATTATTCAGTTCCCCTCTTTCACAAAGAGGGGTTAGGGGAGATTTTATTAGATAAATCCCCCTCGCCCCTCGCTTTGCTCTCCCCCTTTTTCAAAGGGGGAGAGCAAAGCGAGGGGGATTGAATATTTACGTTTAACAAGCCTCTGTAATAAAAACGACTTCATTATAAATCGTTATGTATTAAAGTAAATAATGATTATGAAAATAGATTGTTTTTAATAGGCAAATAATGGAGTGCTTGATTTTGTTAAGTGGGGGATGTAGATTTAGACCGAGGAGCTGGCTAACAACGTGCTTTTGCCGGCACCGGATTTACCGAACAGGCCAACGTTTGAGTCGTCGATTGACAATTGCGTGGTCAGATTGAAGTGACCCCTACGCAGTTTTACATTCATTTCCAGCAGCATGGTGACCTCTGTTACAAAAGCAACGCGACCGCAACCGAAAGCCGGTATGCGGTCGCGTTACTAAACATCAACTGGCGACAGCCAAAATTACAGCGCCTGCTTTGAAGATAGCTGTGACCGCCTGGCCTTTACGCAAACCCAGGGTTTCGACACTGTCGTTGGTCACGGTAGCGGTAATCTGCTCGCCGCCCGTTGATTCAATATCAATTTCGGTGTTGACCGCACCGGGCTTAACCAAAATCACGGTACCGGGTAACTGGTTACGCGCGGAAACACGGTAACCGCCAAAATCGGTAACGATGATGATTTGCGGGGCTTTGACCAAGGCAATAACTTGCACGCCGGTCTTGATGGCCAATGTTTCGGCGGATTCTTTGGTAATCGAAGCAACGATGGTTTCGCCGCCCTTTAAGCTGATATGAACCTCGGCATTAACCGCGCCGATTAGCACTTCACTGACGATTCCGGTAAATTTATTGCGTGCACTTGTTTTCATATTAATGTCTCATGGGTTTGATTGGGTTTTAATAATAGCAGCCTTGATAAGGTAATACTCAATTGGCCTATTACTCGGCGATGCAGTAAAAAGTTTATTTTGTAAAAACATGGATGACCTATAATTACACCCGTAAACGGGTATCGTCGTTTGAGCGATTATGCAAGACAGAACGTATTGGTAGTGTTAAGAAAGCCGATTTAGTATATTA
>CAIMDR010000538.1 GCA_903839795.1 uncultured Methylococcaceae bacterium
ATAAAACGGACAGAAAGCCCCATGCTCAGTTCGCCGGTCAGATTCGGTTGATAAAGACCGACTACACCTTGACGACTTTCACCGGTACGTAACAATAAAATATTGGTTTTACCATTAATCACTTTAACTTTATCAGAAGGGATCAAAGGCAAGCCGCGCCACGTCATAAACTGTGAACCGAACATGGTAACGATTGCAGGCGGAACCCCACGACGTGTACATTCACGACCGAAAGCTGCGATTGCAAGTGGATGAGCCAAGAAAAATGCAGGCTCTTTCCAAACGCGGGAAATGAGTTCATCCAAATCATCCGGCGTGGGTGCGCCAGTACGCGGCTGTACTTTAAACCCCGGCGCAACGTTGTTAAGCAAGCCATATTCGGCGTTGTTAATCAGTTCGCTTTCTTGACGCTCTTTAATGGTTTCGATAGTCAAACGCAGCTGTTCATGGATTTGGTTATGTGGGCTGCTGTATAAATCAGAAATACGGGTATGCACGTCAAGTACGGTGTTAACGGCATTCAAGCGGTATTCTCTGCCCCATTCTTCGTAATCAACAAAGGTTTGTGGCAGTTCTTTTTCATCAAGACTGGAGCAATCAACAAAGAGCTCGTTTTCATTCTTGACTTTGTTAACGCGGTAAATACCGGCCTCAAGAGGCTTCCATTGCATCAAATGCACCAACCACCGAGGGGTGATGGTTGATAGCATGGGGACGGTTTTGGTGGCATTCGCTAATGTACGCGCCGCGACATCGCCTAATGCGGTATGTGATGTGCCTTCATGTATATCGGTCATGACTTTTTCCTATTGTATTATTGTAATTAATGAAATTAAAATTAGTCTTTCCAATCGTTAATCGGAAACTAATGCGTTGGAAGCTCCTTCTCCCGGTATTTAGAAGCTGTCGCCTCAGACCCCTAACTTTCAGGGTAAAAGCCAGGAAAATCATAAAACGTTATATTCCGGCACCGCCATGGAACAACTCGCCACGTACATGCGCCTGGGTGATATTGCTACCGGGTGGGACACTATGAGTTAGCCAGACATTACCACCTATAGTTGAGCCGTGACCAATGGTGATACGACCTAAAATCGTCGCGCCGGCATAAATCACGACATCATCTTCAACGATAGGATGTCGTGCATTGCCTTTAACCAGCAAGCCGTTATCATCTTTTTCAAAGCGTTTGGCTCCCAAGGTCACTGCTTGATAAACGCGGACATGACGCCCAATCACCGCAGTTTCTCCGATAACAACACCGGTTCCGTGGTCAATAAAAAAACTCTCGCCAATTTGTGCGCCGGGATGAATGTCAATCCCCGTAGCCGAATGGGCAATCTCGGCGATAACGCGAGCCACCAGCGGCGCACCTAACTGATAAAGAATATGCGCAAGCCGATGGTGAATGATGGCGGTAATACCGGGATAACAAACCAATACTTCGTCAGGGCTTCTTGCAGCGGGATCACCTTCGAATGCCGCTTGAATATCGCTATCAAGCAACTTTCTTACCGTGGGTAATTGCGAGGCAAACTGACGTGCAATAATAATAGCTTGTTCATGATCGGCTTTATTAACACCCTGATGTCCGGAATTAAAGTGCAGTTCGCGGCTAATTTGCTTATACAGTTTACGTAGCACCGTTTCAAGGGTATGCCCCACAAAGTAATCAATACCTTCGTCATTCAAATCGGGCAGCCCCAAACGATTGGGAAACAAGACGGCACCCAGACCGTCCAAAATGAGCTGTAACTCTTTTCGTGAAGGCAGTTTGGGTGGTTTATCGCGCCGGCTTCGAGTTTCCAGGGATTGCACGCGCAAATCACGCAATTGCGCAACCAGCGCATCGATACCCCAATCATACTTGGTGTTTAAATGACTGGCATCGCTCATGCGGCAATACCACTGGCATCAAAAAGACCTTCAAACAGAGGCGAGCTTAAATAACGCTCACCTGAATCCGGCAATACCACCACAATCGTAAGACCTGCATTTTCAGGTCGCTTGGCAACACGGATTGCCACGGCAACCGCTGCGCCACAGGAAATACCGGCCAGTATGCCCTCTTCCTTGGCAAGACGGCGTGCGTAATCGATGGCTTCTTCGTTACTGACTTGCTCGATCACATCCACCAAAGACAGATCCAGTACGCCCGGAACAAATCCCGCGCCGATGCCTTGAATCTTGTGTGGCCCGGGTTGAAGTGGCTCGCCAGCGCGAAACTGGGTTAGTACCGGACTGGCAGTCGGTTCTACCGCAATTGAAATAATCGCCTTACCTTGGGTTTGTTTGATATAACGGGAAACGCCGGTAATCGTTCCACCCGTGCCAACGCCTGATACCAAAATATCAACCGCGCCATCGGTATCGTTCCAGATTTCAGGGCCGGTAGTCTGCTCATGAATGGCAGGATTGGCCGGATTTTTAAATTGCTGCAACAAGACATAACGTTCTGGATCGGATGCCGCAATTTCTTCGGCTTTGGCAATAGCACCGCTCATGCCTTTGGCACCTTCCGTCAAGACCAGTTTGGCACCATAGGCAATCAACAACTTACGACGCTCCAGACTCATGGTTTCCGGCATGGTTAACGTCAAGGGTGTGCCTCGCGCCGCCGCAACAAAAGCCAGGGCAATACCGGTATTGCCGCTGGTCGGCTCAACAAGCTCCTTACCGGGCCCCAATAATCCACGTTGTTCGGCATCCCAGATCATCGCCGCACCAATCCGGCACTTGACTGAATAAGCAGGATTACGCCCTTCAATTTTTGCCAGCACGGTGGCAAAAGCTCCCTCAGTAATGCGATTGAGCCGTACCAAGGGCGTATTGCCGATGGAGTGAGAATTATCTTCGTACCAATGTGCCATAACAGTCTCCTGTGATTAAATTGCAAAGCTGATTGAATAGCCCAATTTTGGCTAAAAAAAAAGCCAGTGGCCCTTCCGGGCTCACTGGCTTCCGGTTATCCGGTCAGCTTGCGATTTTTTGATTAAAATACCCTACACGTTGTATTTTGTCAAACATGCAAGGCGTTTACCGATTCTACATAAAGCATTATTACTAATGCCCAAGTGTTAGCTGTCCAACGTATTTAAATTACGCGAACAGACAATACACCATCAATAGCGCGGATGCGCTCCAAAATTTCAAAGGGGGCTTCTGCATGAATATCCACCAACGTATAGGCATAATCGCCGCGTGACTTATTAAACAGATCCAGTATATTGAGCCCGGCTTCCCCCAAAACGGATGAAATTTGACCGACTATATTGGGTATATTATGGTTGGCAATGGCCAATCGCTCACCTTCTTCACTTGCCGGAATAACAAGTTCCGGAAAATTTACCGCATTACGAATAGAGCCCGTTTCCAAAAACTCTCGTACCTGATCTGCCACCATTGCCGCACAATTATCTTCGGCTTCTTCTGTGGAAGCACCCAAATGAGGCAGCACGATAGCCCGAGGATGGTTTATCAAAGCGGGTGTTGGAAAATCACAAACATAGGCATGCAAATCCCCCGCGTCCAAAGCCTCAAGCACAGCCGCTTCATCCACGACACCCGCACGGGAAAAGTTAAGTAATGTCGCCCCTTTTTTGATGCGCTCTATATGCTCTTTGCTGAACAAATTTTTGGTTTTATCATTCAGTGGAATATGCAGGCTGATAAAATCCGCACGCGAAACCAGGTCATCTATGCTGGTTGCCGGTACGGTGGCTGCATTAAGTTTCCAGGCACTTTCCAGAGACATAAACGGATCAAAACCCATGGTGTTTAAGCCTAAAGCGGCCGCCGAATTGGTTACTTTTACCCCGATCGCGCCCAAGCCCAACACCCCCAAAGTCTTGCCCGACACCTCAAAGCCCGCGAAATATTTTTTGTTTTTCTCAATTTGTTCGTTGATCTTGGCTTCGTCCCCTTCCAGGCTGTGGATGAACTTTATTGCCGGCACTATATTTCTGGCCGCTAACAGCATCCCCGCAATAGCTAACTCTGCCACTGCATTTGAATTGGCTCCGGGGGCATTAAATACCGGAATGCCTCGCTGGGTATATTCTGCTACCGGAATATTATTGACACCTGCGCCCGCACGACCCACCGCCTTGAGAGATTCGGGAATCGGCTGATCATGCAAATTAAATGACCTTAGCAAAATGGCATCGGGGTTATCGATGTGTGATGAAACTTGGTAGCGCTCACCGGGAAGCCTGTCCAGTCCAGCCCGTGATATATTGTTATAGGTCAAAATTTTAAACATCTATTTTTCCTTTTTTTATTAACACACGCTATAAACGCAACCCTCGCATCCACAGCAACCAGGATCATTGCGATATTAAGGAATGCGCATGAAACAACTTAGGCATCTTGCTCCCTCTCCCTCTGGGAGAGGGCTGGGGTGAGGGAGTATAAATGGTTAAGTTATTTCATGCACGATCCTAAGGCAGAAAGCAAGTTGATGCGCTTTCGCACCGGCTAAAATACCAGGCAAAGTATAATACACCGTGCGTTGATGACCTAGAAGGATCGATTATGCTTTTAATGAAGCGCGTCATGCCACCGTATTTTTGCATCGGAACACGCCTGCCCTCAAAAAAATTAACGGTCGCGATGTAACCGGTTAAACACAAAAAAACCTGTAAACATCGCGCCGACAAACACATAACTACCGGCAAAGCCAGACGTCAAGCTAACCAGCGCAGGGCCAGGGCAAAAGCCGGACAAGCCCCAACCTATACCAAATACCGCAGAACCGGCGATTAGTTTTACATCTATTTTTGCTTTTGGACTAACCAACAAGTCCCTATCCGTGTCCTGAATTTGTTTAAGGCGCTTACGCATAAACCATTGAAATATCCCCAAGGTCAACAACGCGCCGACCATCACCAGAGCGAGTGTTGGGTCCCAATTGCCTGCGACATCCAGAAAACCCAGCACTTTGAGGGGATCAGTCATTTGCGCCATGACCAAGCCCAAGCCAAAAAGCAGACCACTAATAAACGTTGAAAAATTTGACTTCATTGATACTGCCTTAAAAACCGTGACGCACGATAAATACCGTAATGCCGGCCGTGGTCATAAAGAGTAGGGTTGCCACGAGGGAGCGCAGCGATAATCGCGCATTGCCACAGATACCGTGACCGCTGGTGCAGCCCCCGCCAAGACGAGTGCCATAACCCACCAACAAGCCGGCAATGGCCAAGACAATTAACGGCGTATCAATCCGGATTTGCACACTGCCGCCCAACAACTTCCATAACGGTGCACTGAAAACCAATCCAGCCAAAAACCATAACCGCCAACCGATATCTTGGTGCCAAGGCGGTAAAATGCCGGCGGCAATACCGGAAATACCGGCAGTACGATTATGAAAAAACAGCAGCCATGCCGAAGCAAGCCCAATTAAAGCACCACCGCCTAATGCTGATAAAACGGTTAGGTAAGTCATCGTTAAGTATCTCTTATAAAAAACGTCTATTTAATCAGAAACGCCGCGCCCATGGTAGTTATTCACTTCCCCCTTTGACAAAGGGGGAGAGCAAAGCGAGGGGGCAGAGGGGGATTTATCTAATAAAATCTCCCCTAACCCCTCTTTGTTAAAGAGGGAGACTGAATGATTACCGCCCATGCGAATTGTCCGGAAAATTGATACATTTGCAATTCAATAGTTTGGAGCGCCGCAACTTAAACCCAATGCGCTGAATAAAACGCTAGAAAACAGCTTTTTTGTAGAGGATTCATCATTAGTTTACTCAAGTATCGTAAGTTAACTACATATAGATTTTCAGATAAAAAATTTCGATGTTAACGGATACTGTCCCTTTGAGGGATGTTATCCGTGTGAGTTATAGGGCCATGAATTAATTAAGAACATAAGTAGGGCGGGCCGTGCGTGCCTTAATTTTCAAGGCGCGCACGGCACGCCCTACAGAAAGTAATGTCGCTTAATCAACGAAGGTCTCTATAAATTGTCGCGTAGTGGAAGCTTAATTTCTTAGAAACTATATTACCAACAGTAATATCCCAGTAAAAACGATATTATTCGATAAGCAAATCTAATAATTGGATAATAAACCTTGCCAATACTTACCCTGAATGACTTCATATAGGGACTTTCAGAAATTAAATTTCCGGTTCACATGGCTGTATGGCTATACAGATAACATCCC
>CAIMDR010000539.1 GCA_903839795.1 uncultured Methylococcaceae bacterium
ATCAAGATACTTTTTACTAACAAAATCCTCATCTACAAGTGCTTGGTCAAAGCAAGCAACCAGTTGATCATAGAGTTCTCCGGGATGTATGTCGCAGCAATTACACGCCACGCTAGCAACAAAAAAAGGATCTTCTTTCTGCTCAAGACAATGATCAAGTAGCGTTTGAAGATAACTGACCAAGTCCCGGCGTGAAATCTGCTCATTATTATAGAGAACAACCAAAGAACCTAATGCCGCACTACGCACATATTCATTAATACTTTGATCTTCGATCAGTTGCTTTATTAAGCCAAGATCACCATTGCAAACTGAAGCCAAAATACGACTCAAATCCTCTGTAACCAAATCGCCTGTTAGGTCTAAGGCATCATCCTCCAGTCCAAGTTGACCAAAATATCGGGCAATGATTGGGTAGGCTCTCTTTTCCCTAAATTGCGCAAGAAGATAGAGTGCATAGATAAAGACAGGCATATCTTCAATAAATTGGGGGGTATTGGCAACTTCATCAATGATACTTAAAAGCGAAGGAGTGATTGCGCTCTGTTGCAAAACAGCATCTTGCAACGCTTCCCGTGGAAAAACCGAATCATTATCCGTGTTTAATTTTGCAATTATTTGTTCTAGGGTCAACATACGATTGGCGTTTATTTAACGTGGTTATTAACAATAAAAAAATTATAACTATTCAGTTCCCGTCTTTGAAAAAGAGGGGTTAGGGGAGATTTTTTAAACAAATCCCTCGCAAATCATTTCTGTAAATTTATATGGGTACTTGCCGCATTTTGTTCTAGCTGTAATTGGGTGCTTGCCGCATCGCGCTCAAGTTGTTCTTTAGTGATCGATGCATTACGGTCTAATTGTTCCTGGGTACTTAACCCATTTAGATCAATTTGAGCCTTAATTTTTGCGGGATCTTGTTCGTGCTGCGCTTTTATTGACGCCGCGTTCTTTTCTGACTGCGCCTTTATTGCCGCCACGTTTTTATCCGACTGGGCTTTTATTGCGGTAACGTTTTTATCTGATTGAGCTTTTATTTTGGCAGCATTTTGTTCGGCAAGCTCCAATAGTCTTTGATACTCGGAAGATTGCCCAGGAACAACCCCTTGAATGTCTTCACAATGCGATATTGCGTCTTTTTTGTCGGAACACGGTTTATCGGCCGCCATTGATGTTAACGGGAGTAACAGGAGCATTAACCAGATTTTATTCATGGCACTAAATGAAATAATCAGCGACAAACTCGGCAAAATCATCTTGCTCGCTTTTCTTGATTGAGCTTTGCAGTTTTTTTGAAGAAATATCCTCTATATCGCCAAGACACTCTTCACGGTAGGACTCTCGGAAATACTTCGCCCACTCATTTTTGCTTTTACAGAGATCGTCAAAAGAGCCCATAAACTGGAGTCGTAATTCAATTTCTCTTAAAAATAAATTAAGACTATTCAGTAAATCATCACCCTCAGTATTGGGTGCCGACTGTTCAATGAGTCTGGCAATCTCTGCTTTGACCGCTGCTATATCATCGCTGGCACCCTCAGAAAGTGCATTGATGAAATCATTTTGTATCGCTTGTTGCATCTCTTTTTCAGTCTTATACCAAAAGAAACTACCACCCGCACTCTGCTCGTGATCGTCTTCAATATAAAATCCAAATGGAAATTCAAGAGGATTTCTTCCTTGAGCTTCGTCTAAAGAGTTTATTAAATCTGCTTCCGTGTTCATTGGCTATTTACCTTTTTAATGTTGTTATGATGTAATTATTCGCCTCCCCCTTTGAAAAAGGGGGACTGAGGGGGATTTATTTAAAAAATCTCCCCTACCCCCTCTTTTTCAAAGAGGGGGACTGAAGAATTACGTTATGATTTGGCAGGCAAGACAACTTTAATGCCAGTGATTGGAATATCGCCTTTATATAATTGTTTTGAAAAGTCGGGGATTAATTTTGTCATCCTGCGTTGATAATCATCTTCCCACACTTCCTTTAATTTATCCCTGGCCAACTCATTGATATATGCTTTACCTGATGCGTCAATTAAAACCATTGCCGTATCCTCTTTGCCCGTTATATCATTTTTATGCGTGGTGATTGCAAAGAGAAAGTCCTCTTTATCTTTAATCAGGGTTGCTAATAATTCGTCCAATAAGTCTTCAAATTCATATTCATATAACTCATACTCCATTTTTCCATCATAGAGCAAAGCATTTTCCAATACTATTTTGAGGTCTTTTGCTGTTGTTTTCATGGTCATAAGGTTAATTAATGTGTTTTATTCGGCTAACAGAGTAGCAATAGCTGACTTGGCATTACACTGCGCGATTACTTCGGCTAACTGTAATTCATTCAATTTATGTTTGATAGCTTCAGTGCCATTAAACTCAAATACTTGATAATCCTTTTTGGCAAAGGTAACGATTTGGCACTTCTTAAAGGGCTGATTTTCAAACGGCATTTTTGTAGCCGTCAGACTTAAGGGTGTAGTCCCTTCCAAACCGGGTGCATAAATCATAAATTCACCTCTCATCGCCAGCACCGCACGATATTGATTGGCGCCGGTTAAATACAAGCACCCGACTTCAACCTCTTTTTCTTTTAATTTCATCTTGTTAAATACCTTGATTTATTTCATTCCCGATTGAATTCAATGCACATTTTTGGGCTACAAACGGTGGCTGTGCCGGCATTCCGGTTTACTTGCTTCTAAACTGTCAAAACTGCTACATCAAAATTTATATCTTATTGATTTAATGTAAATAAATATTAAATATGGAAAAGGTTCGATGCCGTTTTATACGTATAGAGTCATGTTGGGCAACAGCTTTATCGTTGCGCAACATTTTCAACCGATAATATCGATACATTACCCAGCACCATTAACATATTCCGTTGTGGAAATGTCGGGCACGAAAAGCATGTGTCCGACCTGGCTATGGCGG
>CAIMDR010000540.1 GCA_903839795.1 uncultured Methylococcaceae bacterium
CGGCAGGAATACATGAGGCTCCTCGCGAAAGCCCTGATGTCCCTGCAGTAATAGGACATAAGACGGTGGGTAAGAGGAAATACTTCTAATAGAAGCCTCAAACTACGTTAAAAACAGCGATCTTAATGTTAGTTATTGAGTTTCATACCAACTAAAAGTGTCATCTAATTCAGCGTGGGCACTTCACTCTCAAGGAATTCAATCTTCATTTATATTTCTGCATCATAGTATCGTAGCTAACTGTTTTTAATTCGCTTGCTTGGTATGCTTGACACCTTTTTTGTGCTTCGTCTTTCCAGATAACATCCCTTGAAGGGATGGTATCTGTCGACATAGAAATTATTTATCTAAAAATATAACTATTCCGTCCCCCTCTTTGAAAAAATGGGGTTAAGGGAGATTTGATTAGATAAATTCCCCCTCGACCTCCCCGCTTTGGCTTTTAGGAAAAGCTCTTTACCAACCAAGGCATAAGAAATAAAAACAACCAACCGGCCACCCCGGAAGCGGCAATAACCGGAATGACACCGGCCTTGTAACGGAACAGCGCCAGCAAGGCTCCCGCTCCAATCAGCGCGGCAATACTGTCAAAATGTCCGGAGAAACCTTGCGGCCAGAATACATGCCAGGCAAAAAACACGGCAAGATTAAGAATAACGCCCACCACCGCAGCGGTAATCGCCGATAACGGTGCGGTGAACTTTAAATTGCCATGGGTGGATTCTACCAGTGGGCCACCGGCCAAGATAAACAAAAAACTGGGTAAAAAAGTAAAGTAAGTCACTACCAGCGCCGCAGCGATAGCGGCCATTAACGCAGAATCAGGCCCGAACGGTAACTGACTCCAGCCGCCCAAAAAGCCGACAAAAGTAACGATCATAATCAACGGGCCGGGCGTGGATTCACCCAGAGCCAGACCATCAATCATTTGCGTGGCGCTCAACCAATGGTAATGCTCTACGGCACCCTGATAAACATAAGGCAATACCGCATAAGCGCCACCAAAAGTCAGCAACGCAGCCTTGGTAAAAAACCAGCCCATTTGGGTCAGCGCACCATTCCAGCCGTATTGACTGCACAAGTAGCCCATCATGCCGCCCCACAACAGCAAGCCAACTCCGGCAATTTTAAGCAGATGCGGCCAACGGAATCGGGCATGTTCGGGAATGGGCGTATCATCGTCAATCAACGCGGAGCCGAAACTGTGTTTGGCTGCACCGTGTCCACCACCGACGGTAAATTTTTGCGGGGCAATGCGACCACCGATAGCACCGAGCAAGGCAGCAAACAACACAATCAACGGAAACGGTGCCTGCAAAACAAAGATCGCCAAAAAAGCCAATACCGCAAGCGTCCACAGCACTCCGTTTTTTAAAGCCCGCGAGCCAATACGATGAGCGGCAAACAGCACAATTGCCGTAACAGCGGGCTTGATGCCATAGAGCACACCGGCCACTACCGGAACCTGACCAAAGCGAATATAAATCCAGCTTAACAAAATCAGCAAAAACAGAGACGGCAGAATAAACAACAGCCCTGCCATGATACCGCCCCAGGTACGATGCATCAACCAGCCAATATAAGTTGCCAATTGTTGCGCTTCCGGCCCCGGCAATAACATACAGTAATTAAGCGCATGCAAAAACCGCTTTTCTGAAATCCAGCGTTTTTGTTCAACCAAATCCTGATGCATGATGGAAATCTGTCCCGCCGGACCGCCAAAACTGATAAAACCGAGTTTTAACCAATACCAAAAGGCTTGCCCCAAAGTGACTGGTTGCGGAGGGGTTTGCGGAGGTTGCAGTTTATTCATCAGTAGTTTCCAGAAAAGGTTTAATAAGTCGTCGAAGTTTGGAATGAGCGCAATAACCGTAGGAGCAATCCCTTGCGGTTGCCCTTGGAGCGTCCGCAAGACCTGACAATGCCGGCCGGGGTTTGTAACCCCGACCGAAACGTTTAAGGTCTTCAATAACGCTCAAAACGTGAGTGACGGGGTTGCAAACCCCGTCACTCCTACTTTGTCCTTGGGGCAACCGCAA